>NZ_JAKZKW010000017.1 GCF_022808695.1 Fundidesulfovibrio soli | reverse complement strand
GGTGCCGCGCACCCCCCCCTCCCAAATTATTTACAACTTTTTTCGCCGTAGAGGCCGATTTTCCTGCATCTCATTTGCATCGCCGTCCTCCATCCGGTAAATAATGAAACGTTAATAATATCCATTTAGGGAGGACTTCGTGTGATTGACGTCTACGTTGCATCCAACGCCACACGCTGGGAGACGGATGAAGAGCGCAAGATATGCGCCGACTTCCGCCACCTGGCATTGGACAAGCTCATGATCGGGGGCATGTTCAAGGGCTTCACGGGAGTGAATCCGAACACGGCCCTGGCAGTGTACCACTACATCATCAAACGCACCCTGGGATTCGGGAAACCATACGAGCGCATCACCCGCAAGGAGATCGCGGAGGAGTGCAGGATTTCTGTCCGCACCGCCCAGCGCGTGGTCAACCTGATGCAGGAACGCAATCAATTGCGCAAGATGACCGCCCACTCCGGCTCCGAGTGCTTCTATGCCATCAACCTCCAGATGGCGAACCAGCACATCGAGGATGGCATCCGGCGGGAGCGCGGTACGGTCTCCCGCGAGAGCATGCTGGCCCTCCATAAGAGCTTCCAGGGCAAGACCTTCGAGACCATGTGCAAGTTCGTGGACGCGATCGCAAACACCGTGATCAACGCGGTAAAAGATTTCATCGACATGGTGAAACAAACTGCGAGGAGTCTCATGGGCGATCTTCTGAGCATGGTGAAACAGGCCAAGGCAGCCACCCGGGAGCATGCCGTCAAGAAGCAAGAGAAGCGGGCCGCCGAGCCACTTTTCAGCGCGGCCGGCAAGGCCAACCCGAAGGCCCTGATGGAGTTCTGGTACAAGACCCTGCGCGACCACGACTACACGGGCATCGTCCGGGACATGACCGGCAAGACCTTGGGCATGGCCAAGAACTGGCTGAACGAACTTCACGCCTCCGGGCTCGACGACGAGGCGATCCGTCATAAAGTGGAAGACCTGGCGATTCGCTGGAAGCATGTTTCCACTAACCGACGCACCCTGACTTGTACCAGCAAGAGCGGCAAGAACTATAAGTATTTCATGACCATGACTCCCGAGTTCGTATCCTACTACACGAATCGCACCGTGATCGACCCGACCCTGGCCAAGACCATAGTATTTGCATCCAGGCCCTCCAGTGGCATGGCTGTACGGCCCCTTGAAGAAGGGGAGTTCTAGGAGGAATGGCTATGAATATGGCTTTGCTGGAAAAGGCCGTCCTGTTCTCATGGAACGTGGACAAGGAGGGCGGCACGATCAAGCGCGAGATCCTCCAGGCCCTCCACAATGAGCACCACCTGGACCCGTGCTTTCTGCGGGAGCCCAAGTCGGAGAAGAACATGCAACTGATTGCGTGCCCTACCGTCATTGCTCAGATGCACGGAAAGAGCCATTCGATGAAGGCGAATAACCGCCTTCCGAGGCTGACCAAGGAAGAGCTGGCTGAGCTGACGTCCGGGCCTGGGCATCAAGCATGACCACAGGATCGTGTGCTGCTTCGTGTCCAACCCGCTGCAGATCGGCAAGCTGGCCAGCTACATCGCGGCCACGTATGCCTTCTCCACCCACACGGTCCCGCGGGTGGTGGACTTCAAGGACCTGATCCAGATAGCGTTCCAGTCCACCCTTGAGGACACGACAGACTATGAGAGGATGATCCCGGCGGGCCTGCTGGTGGTCACCAACCCGTTCGGGACGTTCTCCGGAGCCGATAAGGCCAGCGGCACGATCTCCTCGCTCTTGCTTGAGCGGATGAGCGGGGGGAAGCCCACCGTCTTCATCGACGTCCTGTTCGGGGATACGCTGTCCCTTGCGGATAGGGGACTCCACCCCACCGAGAAGGAGTACCGCCAGATGGTCTACAACCTGATGGGAGGGTCCAAACTCACCCAGTTCCTGGCGGGAGGCAACACCAAGGTCATGTTCCCGAGCAACCTGCGTTCTCAAGCATCTGAGGAGGCTTCCGGTGTCCATCGGAAAACAGTTACTGTTTAGCGTCCTCACGGACAAGGACACGACTAAGCGCCGGCAGAGCTTGGGCCGCCTAGTCGACAAGGGGAGTTGTAGAAGATGTCCCGGGAACTAAGGGTAAATCGAATGGGGTGCAGCCAAACTTTGCCTAGAGGATCACCGAGGGGAAGTCCCGACCTCGCGGGATTCGTGGCCTGTAATTTGATTGAAAGTTTTGAAAAAGGATCCACACCCCTGGTCGGCGGGAGGCTGACATGCGAGACATGATCAGACTCAAGATTCGGCGGTTTTTTTGTCGGAAGAGCCATAAGCTACTCGTTTATGGCTCCGCCGAACCTCCCCCGCAGAACACACTGGGACAAGCAGTATCTACCCGTCCCAACCCGGTGGGCACATGGTATCCCAGAGCAATGCCACCCGCACAACTCGCAGAACATGCAATCGATTGCAGGTGTCCCAGGGGCCCGGTCAGACTCCGTTTTAGGGGGGCAGTGGCATTCTTGCGGGACTCCTCTGCGATGTATGCGGCAGGTGGCCGGTGCAGCCGGACATTTCCTGCTGTCCGTGGGAGCGAACCATGCCAGGCATGGGGGCCAATTCCGCTTAGCACAGATGCTCAAGAGGAGAAAAATAGCATGTGTCATTGATAGGGTGTTTACAAGAAGAAATGGGCGACCCTACAACGAGGCTCCAGCTGCTTTCTATCGTGCCGTTGAGCATCTTGGGTTAAATGGCGGAGTGACGGAATGGCAAACAGGTTGTTTTTCATACGCTACGGCACACGGCTGCAACCCTCGCAGGTAAAAGCGTGGTTCCAGTGCGTGTCATGCAAGATGTTTTTGGATGGTTGACCACCGTGATGGTGCTTAGGAACGCCAAAGGATGTGATACGATCAAGAAGTGTATAATGGATATATTGTGGCTGTTTACACAGGAATCGGAAGAGGTGAAGGTCATCCCGCGTTGTTAGAATGAATAGCAACTTTCTATTCATTTAGGAAGATGCACACAGATATATAAAGGAGAGACACCGGTATTCCGAGAGCAGGCGAAGTCATTAGGATTAATTCTAAGCCCGCTTACAGCGAAATCAGACGAGGTTTGTTTTTCCGGGTGGGAGCGTTCGTGGAGGCAGTTAACATCAATTAAGCACATAATATTTACGTACATAGAAATATATTGCAGCGATAAGTGTTTTCGCTTTTATTGTGTGCGATTCTCAGTCGATTGAATAAGTTCGATCTAGTGGCGTCGCGGGTTTTAGGTCGAATAGAGAGGCCATTTTTTTCATTGGCTGCGAACGGTCCCTTTCAGGTTGCCGTACCGGTCGCGTACTTCCCAGGTTTTCCCTCCATCGTAACTACGCGCTTTCCCAATCTGATTGCCATACTTGTCGGTCATAACCTTGACATCTTGTGAGGCGGGAGTCTCGGGGCGAACTCTCCCCGTGAAGTTGCCCTTGTTGTCGTAGAAGTCTGCGGAACTTCCCGTTTGTTCTGCCGCAACAGCCTGGATCTGAAACAGGAGTAGGACAGCAAGGATAATGAGCTTTATCATGGCTAGATGATAGCACGCCGGGGAATGGCAGGGAAGCCACCTCGACCTCCCGCCCATGTTCAAGGCCAAGCTGCCATTCTGAATGGGCACCTCAGTTCAACCCGCTCCCTCAGGAAACGGACGTTAGTCGGTCTACCGCTTTATCGGCATGAATAGCGGTCCATTCGGTCAGTGTTCATCAAGGCGTGCGAGCAAGCGAAGCAAGCGTCCACTTCAAGGTAATCGGCTTAATTGGGCATCACCCCCTTGGCCAAGAAGTCAGCCTCTCGACCGTCTTCAGGCGGTAGGAGGACTTCTTTGCTCATGTTCCGCTTCCTCTCCAGTAGTTCATGCAGCTTCAAGTCGAAGCTGAACTCCTTCAAGTGTGGTTGTCCATGTATTGCCAACGGGTAGTAGACATGGACATCCTTCTCCTGCCCAATGCGGTAAATTCGGTCGGTGCACTGATCTTCCACCGCAGGATTCCACCAGCGCGAAAGATGAATAACGTGGTTGGCTGCGGTAAGCGTTAAGCCAACCCCGCCAGCCTTAGGAGACAGGATCATTACATCAAAACCATCACGCTCTTGCTGGAAAGCCTGAACGTATCGCTGTCGTACGGCCCCCGGAACGGAACCATTGATGATGAAAGGTAGTCTGCCGAGCTGATACCGCTCCTTGAGCTTGGTAGCCAGTACAGTTTGAAGGTCCAATGACTCCAAAAATACCAATGCTTTCTCACGTCTGTCTCGGATAGCGTCCAGCACCATGATTGCCCGCGCAAGCCGAGCAGACCAGCCTATGTAGTCATCCCCAGAGCTGATCCAAGCTTCAGGAGCTTCTGGGTGCAGACTGACCATCCGCAATGCGTGCAGCAACTTTAACGACGCCCCTGGTCCTCCATGCCGATTTTGCTTGATGGCGAATTCGTAAGCCTGCGCTTGGCGAGCAGGCATGGTGGCAGCCTCCACATGTTCGGTTTTTGCGGGTAGACCTTGGAGTGTGTCGCATTTCATTCGCCGCAGCATGGGGCGAAACGTCTTTTGCCCCTTCCCCTCAAGTCTATCCTTGAGCAGCTTGAGCTTCTCCAAGTTTGCATCACCATAATCGGCCATGAAGCCTCGGAGGTCACCCAGAAATCCTGGCAATAGAGCATCCATAATTGACCAAATGTCAGCGAGAGAGTTCTCGATGGGTGTCCCTGTTAAGCCGAGACAGAAGTCCGCACGCAGTACTTTTACTGCCCTTGTGAGCTGGGATGTAGGATTCTTGGCCCTCTGCATCTCATCGAATACAGCCACACTCCATGGTATGGTTGCAAAACTATGATGATAGTCACGAAGAGTTTCATATGTGGTAAGCACCCAGTCAGCTTCTTGGATACGTTGGACATCTAGATGCGATGTTCCATTGTCTACATCCCGCCCCTTGGTCTGCCGGAGATGACGCATTTTGATCCCCAGGACCTCAATACATTCTCCCAAGCCGCGTTCGTCGAGATGAGTGAGTACCTCCTGCTTCCAGTTCCCAACCAAGCTCGTAGGGGCTACAATCAGGATGGGCTTTCGCGTACGGTTCAATTCAACACGGCGCTGCTGCACCCAAGACAAGAATGCAAGTGAGGCAAGTGTTTTCCCCAACCCCATGTCGTCTGCCAGCAATGCACCACTGGTGCCGGTTGACCACATTCGCACCAACCACTCCAGGGCCTCTTGTTGATGAAGCTTCAGCGTTGTCCGCAAAGCGTGCGGGAGGCAGTGTCGTACTTCTACCGCGACACGCTTTCGGTAGGAACAATACCTTGTTTCATCCAAATTTTCAGTCACTTCTATGAAGATCGGACCAACGACGTCGTCCTTGGCGAGGCCTTCGGGCTGATCCGGCTGTTCTTCTGGCTCAGACACCAGACGATTGATACTTTCAAGGACTTCTATCGTAGCAGGAACGGCGGGAACGGGAACATCTTGTATCACTGCACAGGGTCGACCTTGCTCCATTGCCTCCTTAATATCTCGGATGGCTGAATCGACCTCATCAGAGGTGGAAAACGCAACCGATTTATCCTCAACCTTTAGTCCAAACGACTCAGGTATCCACGAATTCGGGGCACGCTTGACCCAGGGAAGGACTGTGGGAACCCAAAGGCCTAGTCCCACCACCCGTTCAGAATACTCTTGGGTTACCACAAACATTGCTTCAACGGCTGCCCCACCGAATCGTTCACCTAGTCTTTCTTGTAAGTGTCTTTGCGGATGACGAGCGAACTCACGACGCACTTCAGGTGAAGCCCCCCGAACTTCTTTGACCACCTCCAGCGCCTCACGCACCAGAGGTTCAACAAAGATGTAGCGGTTTTCGCCGAGCACATAGGAAGAGCGAACCTGAGGATATGTGACGGTGAAATCCCGAATAAAGTGCTCATGAAGCGCTGGGGGGAGAAGGGCTTCACTCTCCAGCGGCAACGCAGCCCTACTGGTCCGAGGGACTTCCTCCTCCTCTAAACCACTCGTGCGTTCGTCCTCTAACCGCCTGCGGCCAAAGAGCACAGGCTCTACATCGAAGGCAGCGCGTGACGTCTTTAGCCTTAATGACAAAGCCGCAGCATGGAAAACACGCAGGCTGTCCAGATAGCCATCGCGAGCCACCTGATCTTTAGCCTGCTGAGGGAGAGCTGCGGTCAGCCGGGCGAGGTGCCTACGGCGCTCGTCCTGATCATCATTGGTGATGGCGTTGAAGTCATCAATGGCCGAAGCCAAGTCATAGAGCGTTACTGGTAGACGTTGCCAAACTCCCATGTGTTGAATCATGGCACCTACGCGACGAGCGCCAATGGCCTTTTGACCTTGGGACGTAAGCCACGCAGCCTCCAACTGAAAGTCAGACTGACTCATGATCCCCCGGCTCTGAATGGACAAACACAATGGAGTGCACGGAGGTAGAGTCAACATCTGAGCTTGAGCTTGTCCCAAGTTGGCCACGTATCTGTGGCTCAGAAGTATGCCGTCTTCTTCTCGAACAGCTGCCGCTGCCTGAGAAGGTTCAACATCTCCAGGCATGTTCGCCATTTCAAGTTCGTCCAGGGCTCGAAGCAATAAGCCTGCTTGTGACGATAGTGTTCCTTGGCTGATGGATTCCCAGCTATCTGGAGAGACGAACATGGATTTACCGATAAGAGGAGTCTTTCTCATTTGAAAGAAGACTCCGTTTTCGGTGGGGGTATGTATGAGCGTGGTCGACATGGTATAAATAACACCTCTAACGGTAATCGTTGGCAAGCACCCGCCTGCCTGTTTCCCTTCGGATATGTTCCGCCACATTTTCGCGCCATGTCCCACCGGCATAATGCGTATACGGGCCTGGCTTCTCTGAACCTTGGGTCAAATCATTCTTGCTGTAGCGTGGCCTGTACAGTGCGGGAGCATACTTGTTTCGATCACTCCATATGTGACAACGCCCATTGTGACTCCAGTCCACAACTACAAGATTGTCAATTTTCATGATCAATACAATGTGATTCATTATATCAGTGGAGTAGGTAAGCTCAGCATAGCTTAACGCTTGTCCCAGAGGAGAATCTGCCTGCAAGTTGATCCGTCGAGCCTCCCGAACCCCATTGACACCCAGAACAACCCAGGCCTCATTGATGAACCCTTTCCGGTGATAGGCCCTCCAGAACTTCCCCCGCATTTGCCACATGCGGCGGGCATCCTCATCCATATCAGACACACGGTCAACGATGCCCAAAAACAACTCCAGCGATTGCTCAGTCAACCACCCATGCATAACCGCTTTGGCTTCTTCACGCACAGGAAGCCATAGGGCACGGTCCAACCGAGGGTCGTGCAACTTGTTCAAAAGGAACGTCTTCACTCGATTACGAATAGTTTCGTCACCCTTTGTTGCTCGGAAAGGCATAAGCAGTGCATTTGTGACCTCCCGAACCACTAGGTTGGCTCCCTGGAGGGCCAAGCCTCCTTCCCCATTGGATGAGAGGTCGATGATACGTTGTGCCACCTCCTGTGAGTCCAAACGGTTACCCTGTTTGGAGGCCTGCCGAAGAGCCGCCTGAAAAATGCTTATACCGAGTTCAGATACGGCTATACCCGGTGGCAAACCTGCTTGATCCAGGGCGGCCACATATCCATGTGACGCATCGACATCCTGGCGGAGCAAGTGCCTAGCCAGGGAAGCCACAACTTGGTCAGGATTAAAGAGGTGATACTTTTTTGCCGGGTCTGCCCACCGCCGCCCCATGGCGTCTGCACGAGAGGCCAAAAATGCGGCAAGGATGCTGGCGGCGGATGGGAAGGAACTGAAAACATGGACATAAACCCTTGCCAGTCCGCGTAGAATGCGCCCCTTGGCCCGCTGTGCCAGCGCTCCTAGGTAGGCTTGGAGAAGAGTCATCTCCTCAAGAAGACCGCTCTCCTTGTCTAAACACATTGTGGAGTAGCGCCAATCAAGAACATCAAAGGCCGAAAAATCTTTGCTTTTGGCAGCCTGGACAATTTTTGTTCGCAGCATTGACAGATCAATCGGCGGTTTTGTTTGTCTGTCCACCCCCTCACCAATTCGCCTTGCAGCCTCTACTGCCTTGGAAGTGGGAAACTCCATTGAGCGGATCGGACAGACGGGATTCTGCCAAGCTTTCAATATGTCTTTGAGTGTCAGACTCATTCGAGCAGCCTCTTGGCGGCATTTACTTCTTTTTCGCTGGGTGGAGTCATGATGAATCGGATGTCGATACGTCTGTTGCGCCGCTTGTTTTCGGGACTGTCATTGGGAGCCACCGGTCTTTTTAGGCCATAGCCTGCGACAGACATCAACGGGTAGCCGACTCCACCTGAGACGCCCTCGTCAGCCCGCACTTGGCGACTCCGCATGGCTCCCAACAGCGGCCGTTCGCGAGTCATAACTTGATAGGTATGCAGGGCACGCTCCATGGAAAGCCGCCAATTCATATCCTCAGTACCATCAGAGTCCGTGTGTCCCTCAATCAGAAGGGCTTCCAACCCAAAGGCGGTTGTCGGGCAATCAGCCGGTGGGATGGCATCCGGCAACGTCGAGTAACAGGGTAGAACCTGGGCCAGAGCCCTGGCCAACTTGGTTACCGCTTCCCTACCTTCTGGTAGCAGTTCCGACTTGTTCACAGGGAAAAGAATGGATTCCGGCAGGCGCAGGATGCCATTATCCCTGTCAATGAGCACGGTAACACCTTGGTCTTTGAGGGATTGGTAAACCTGTTCTACGACTGCCTGACGGGCTTGCTGCGCTCCCTGCAGCAAGTCCAACTGGGCACGTAGACGAGCCTTCTCCTCTTCGGCGGCCTTGCGCTGCTCCTCCAGGAGACGGTTTTGCTCTCGAAGGTCTACAGAGTCATCGCTGAATTTCATGGCAAAAAACATGAGCATGATGATGAACAGGAAAAGCATTCCCACCATCATGTCAGTCATGGAGACAAAAAAGTCTTCCTCGTGTTCACTGTCTGCGCTATGAGATTGTTCAAATGCCATGACTGTCCCAAGACATAATTATTAAATTATCGCTGCTTTAATGCGACAAGCATTTGTTCAAATGTATCGTTAAGCTCTTCGACAGACTCCTGAAAAGTCCCGATGGCTTTCCCAAGGTGTTTATCTATACTATTAACGTATTGATTCAGTTTTGCTGCATTGTTATCTACAGCCTCCATCACACCTAGCAGTACCTTTGCCAAAGATTCATCAACACCTTTGAAACGCTCAACGTGTTGCTGCCAAGCTTTTTCAAGGCCTGATGATGTCTGACGAATCGCCATTTCAGCCGTTGTTGCCGTTTTCCCAACAGCTGTTGCCCCATCCAAAAGGGAACGAAGCGACTGCTCCATTCCCCTTACACTGACGGCAAGAGCTTTCTGAGTGCTTTCGATGGGGTCTGCGGCGGCAACAATATTCCGAGCGGCAGCCTCCATGGCCTTTGCCGCAGCTTGGGAACCATTGGCGGCCTCGCGCACGCTCCGCCCATGGTTGCCGAGCGATTGGTCTACTTCGGTCAAGGAACTCGCAAGGGCCTGGATGTGCCGCTTCATATTATCCAACGAATCGTTCAACGAACCCAGTACGGAGACAGTCCCATCGGTAAGCTTAGCCGCAGCGGCCTGTCCCTGGGCCGAAACCTCCTCGCCGACCTTGGAGAGGGCAACGCTCATGTTCTCTCTCGCCGCCGAGCTTACTTGGAGTAGATTCTCCATGGCTTCCTGATTAGCTTTCGCCACTCGGGCAGATTCATCACGCATCTCTCGCAGGACACCTGCAATGGAGTCATTCATGGCTTGAGCATTACGGGAGGTCTGGTCACCGGTTTCGGTGGCGGTGCGACGCAGGGTCTCGGCCATTGCCTCAACAGCCTTGCCCAATGTAGCCACGGCCTGAGCGCTCTCCCCCGTCACGTTTCCAACGGCCTCAGACATTGCTTCTCGCATTTGAGCCAAAGCCTGAGCCATCCCTTCACCAATTCCGTGCAGGCGTTCCTGGAGAGCGGTTTGCGCCTGACTGACATCTTGAGCGACGCTTTGGCTTATCCCTCTGGTGGCCTCGGCCAATCCTGCCACACCTTCACGCAGTTCTCGGGCCGCCGCCTCCAGCGTTGAAGCGAATGCACCACCGCCACTGTCCAGAGAGTCTTTCATCTGAGCCAGCGAGTGCGTCAGCGTTTCCAGTGTGTTGGCCATTGAGGTCAGTTCTGCTCCGGCCTGTTGGTCCACGACCTGGTTCATTCGAGTTGCCAGGACGTTGAGCGTTTCCTCCTGCATGGCCCTGAGATTTTCGCCGATAGTTCGGCCGATAGTCTCTTCCATCGCGCCAATGTTCAGGCCCACTTGGTCCAATCCTTGACTGATTGGGTCGACCGCCTGGACCACCGCTTGGGACACTGCTTCCGAAGTCGATAAGAATCCGTCACGCAATTCCTGATGGACCGGCCTGACAGCTTCGTGCATGGCGGTGGCCACGGCACCGGACATTCGGATCAGCCCTTCGCTCATTTCGGTATTGAACCGTTTGATCTGCGATGTCGTCTCCTGTGACTCACGCAACTGGTCAATAAGAAGCTGTTCTGGGACCTGGATGGGCAGCAGACGCTCAACCTGTTGCCTGAATGTGCGGAGCTCGCCTTCAAGCTTTTGACGAAATTTCTTCTCCAAATAACTGACCACCAGCGAGGCAAACAGTCCGAAGATAGACGTATAGAATTTGAAACTGGCTGCACTCAAGAGGTCTTTGAGTGCACCTTGCATTGCTTCCTGGCCCTGTCCCCCGTTATCTGTCGCAGCCTGAATTGCCAATGTTGCCGAACTCAAGGCGGCCACCAGTCCAAGAAATGTCAAAAGCAAGCCGATGCCAACGAACAGCCCGGACCACTTCGCCAACCGGCGCAGTTTGACTATGCCCTCAAACTGTTCAGTCGAGAAAAATGTTGTGGGATTCACAGTGAGAAAGAGCGCCCCGCCACCCTTTTGAACCAGAGTCTGCGAGAACCTCTTCCAAGGTGCAACTAGGTCTGGCCCCAGAGTTGGTAGCTCTGCCAGAAAATCCTGATATTGCACCTCGGTCATCCCTTCGACGGGTATGGAATTGAGCTTGCGGCTGCAACGGCGGATTTGGCGTACAAACGGCCACCATGCACGCACTGCCCGAATGATTACGACGACCATTAAAACAAGGATGAGCAAGGATAGAATTTCTGGAGCGCCCTTATATCGCAGGGCTTCTAGCACAGTCGGCATCAGCAGAATAAGCGGAGCACTTAATAGGGACAAAATGTCAGTGAGACCCATCGCGCGTTGCTCCTCCGCTTACGAGTATTAGGATCGAAGACAGCCAAATCTATCCTTAATTTAACAGCAACAAAACGCATTTTTGCGTGTTTTCCTACCTTTTATTGAGCAAATAGCCGCCTACCCCGCCTTAATGTTCGACAGAGCGGACACCATCGAGCCTACTCATCGCGCGTCCTCTATTCCTTGCCAGAGACAAGTACCCCACTGCTTGTCTTGCGAGGCCGAAAGCACTAGGATGCCGCGTCACTGACCGCACACACGCCATGCCCCCGACCATTACAAAGGCCTCCTGATAATCGTCAGGGCTAGGCCGCTGTTCTAGTCATGACCCTTCTACTTTTCAGAACGACCTTTTATCGGGGGGATTACCTCAGCCCCCAATGAGTTCACTGGATGTTCACCCGATGGAGTCATTATGTGATCAGGTGATGTAGTGAGCTGGTCCGGTGACCGGATCCGGGACACAGGCATCTCCCGATTTATCAGGAGCTAGCACCTTGGCTTCTGCGGGTTAATCTGGTTTCCGGGCAGGAGGGCATTGTTGCCCTCAAGGATTCAGCAAATTCCGCGTATTCGTCCTCGCATTATACTCACCTGAGTGCCTGGGGTTTATGGTCCCCCCCGGTGCAGTAGCTGCTTCCCATCGTTTTCCAGATTTACCTGTCGTACCCGCCACAGGTCACATAGATGAAGGACTGAATGTCGATGTAGTCTCTTGGCTTAAGCTCGGTAAGCAGGTCGCGGTAGATGTCGCACATCTTGAGGTAGCACGAGTAGGTTCGCCAGTTGGGAGACGCGCTGTAGTTGAGGTTGAATCCCAGTCGGTCTGCCGCCGCCTGCGTTTCGGAAGGCTTGAGGTAGACGTGTCTGTGAGGCTGAGCGATGTAGGGCAATGCCGTGGCAACCGGCCAGGTGGCGACACGGCCGCTACGCCGCATGACCGGTAGTTCGCAGACAGCTTCGGCGTAGGGTGAGAAGGTTTCCTCGCTCACGGTAGGAGCGTCGAGCAGATTGAAGAGGGCCATGAAGTATCGCGAGGCAGCCGAACGATCAGCCAATGCTTCCTTGAAGAGAGGTTCTCCGAAGCGCTTGTCTAGGTAGTTGATGCTGGCGAGAACTTTAAGTGTCCTGCGACTCAATTCCTCTAAGTCTCCTTTCTCCAGGAGTTGCCTAGCCTGCCCTAGACCCAACAACTCTTCGTAGTGATAGGTTGCCTCCAGCTTATAGTTCCGCTCCCCGCAATTTCTGTCTCCGTAGTAGGCCGGATCGTAAAATCCATTAGGGAACTGGGCAGTGAATTTGGCCACAGCATCGGCGACCATGAGGCGTTTTGCCGGCAACAACCATTTCCCAGCAACCTCCCGTAGGGGCGGAAGGTTGTCCAGAATCGGATCGGATTGAATCTCTGCCAGAACCAAGGTTTCCTGTCTGTACTTCAGCGCGGACTGTTGCTCATTGGCATCCCGCCAGATGACATGGATGATGTCTCCGGCAACTGCCACGACCTTACCAGGCCCTAACGAAGGAGTCTTTGGATTTTGGACAAGTTGTCCTTCTCTCAGCTTGGATGGCGGCATTCTTATCTCTTTAGGTGTTGAGGTCTCTGCATACGAACAGCTTTATTTGGCGCGACCGATCCTGCCTATCGTCTACGGGCCGCTTGGCAGGTTCAAAGGGCATCTCTCGGGTAACTCCCCAGGCGATGTCCGGGCTTATACCAGCATCCCCTCCATGACGTCGTTTGCCATGTCCTCAGTGCCTCCCGGCATGACCAATGACTGAGCCTCAGGAAGCACTTCCACCTTGCCGCCTTCGCTCATGAGCTTCCTACATCGGAAGAACTGGTTTGGGGCGATGCTGTGCTTGCGGGTCTCATACGACGCTCATCCACCTCAGGGATGACTCCTCGACGATCCGAAGCCTCTCCGCCAATGGACAGCGATGACGCTGGACCTCGTTCAACAGTTCGACCGTGGAAAACTCATTAGCACTAGGTCTGGACATACCTCTAGCCTTACCTCCTCGGTTGGCCAGGGTGTCCGGTCAAATTGGGGGCTGCTCCAGTGGACGCATGGTGCCGGAGGGCTATGCCTACCGACTTATGACTGCAATCGATTGCAGGTGCCCCAAGGTCCGATTAGGCTCCGTTGCGGTGGGGGCGGTGGCATCCTTACTGGTCTCCTCAGAGCGATATGTGGCGGGTGGCCAGTTCAGCCGGACTCCCCCTGCTGTCCGTGGGAAGCGTCTATGCCAGGTATGCGGTGCCAATCCCGGCCAGCCCGGAAGAACCCAAACAGGGCGCAAAGGGATATCTTCCATTGCCCATTAACCTGATGAGCAAGGTGCTCATAAACAGCCGCAATCTGCCCCCTACACGTTTTTCTCGCCCTCCCCCTACCTTCCCTCCCCACTGCCAGCACGCGAGGCAAACCCCGTCTAGCGTGGCACCGCTGTGAGGCCCGCTTTGGCCGTACGCCCTCTGGAGTAGCCATCTGTAGGACCGGATGGTTGTCAGAAACCGACCCGGACGACGCTGGATTCAATCCCTCTTTTGCAGAATGCTAAGAAAATCGTTTGACGATGAACGTAAATTTCTGTCGCAGGACGCGGTTCGCATGCCATAACACTACTAGATAGTCATCCTTGTGCCAGCATTTATCATGAAAATTCAACGCAGAGTGAACAAGCTGACAAACAATCATTGATACAAATCAATACAAATGTATAATTGTAACAAATACGAATTCATATATAAGGAGATTTTACATGAAGATAGACACGGACAATGCAAGGCGATTTATTGTCGCTCTAGGGTCTGAAATTTACCCTGGCAGCATGCCCATCAATGTAATTCGCTCGGCTTGCCCTCTCGCAAAATGGAAGCACAAAGGTGGGAAGGACAGGAGTTATTCATTTTCAATCAAAATCTCTGACAAGCGCGCCCCCAGATTCCGGTGCAGCAAATGCGGCGCATATGGCACGCTCCCGAAACTCCTACACATGATGAACTGGCTCGAATCTGATCCCCACACCGAGGCGAGCATGATTCTGAGCAAATTCCCCGCGTTTGAGGATGGTGCAGGGGAGGCGTTTGCCACAGCCGGGCGTAGGATTCTCGTTACCAGCCAGAAACCGCCCGCCAGCATAGCCCAAGGTAGAGCAAAAGAGCAGGAAGTGCATGAGGACGTGCTGGCCAGCTATCCCCTGCTCGACGAGAGGTGCGAATTCAGTGCTTGCGACGAGGTGATCGCGTGGCTGGCCGGCGCATGCGGGGTAAACACGCAATCGATTGCAGATTTCCAACTCCGACTCTACCAGGACAATGAAGGGAGCGGGGTGGTCTTCCCTGTCATTGATCCATCCTCATTCCGCGTCTCCGATCTTTGGGTGCAGCGTATCGAACGGCACCCCTCCGCCGAGTTCAGGTTGTCTCAAAAGTCTCAGCACCAGGCGTTTGCCCAAGCCGCACCCAGGCTGTGGTTCGGCAATCACCTATGTGCACCGGGGCGGCCTTTGATCCTGGTGGAGGGAGCCCTTGATGCGCTCCGCCTGCGCACGCTATTTCCGAACATCAACGTTCTGGCCTCGTTAGGCCCACCAAGCGACGAACAGTTGGACTCTATTCACGCCCGACTAGTATTGCTCGGCTTTGGCGCGAATGATGTGGGACGCGGGTATGCTCTAAGGGCGGGTCGGAGGTGCCAAACCGACAAACTGGCTTGGCTAAACTGGGGGGTGGTAGGCGTGAAATATCCCCGGGAGCTGTCAGGCCCTGAACAGTTCAAGAAGGTGTACGACGCACGGAAAACCTGGGTGCAGGCCAACTCGGAAACCGGTTAGCCACCCTGCTCGTATCTCGGCTGATTCGGTTCGTCCGTGTCTGCCTCCGAGGCTCGCGGTGCCTTTGACAGAAGAATACTACTCATCGGGTAGGCTGCTGCCTCTTTGATGTGACCATACGTCAGGCGTTGTTAACTGGCCCACCGTCCCAAGTTCACCGTGTCTGAAAGACAAATCGTCAATAAGCAACATGACACTCAACGCTCGTTCGCCAGGTACGTCCTCGCGAGTTCCTTGCAGGTTTCGGCCAACTCCTTCCGCAGATCTTCGGGCTCCAAAAGTTCCGCGCCTCCTCCCAGGGAGAGTATCCATCGCTTCAGATCCATCCGACCCGAGGTTGTCAGGGTCAGCTCGATCCCGCCATCATCTAGCCGCCTGATGTTCTTGTCTTGAAAGTAACGGCGTTCCATCACGTATTTCACTTGGTCGGCGGAGATTCGGATCCTCGCGGTCACAGGGTCGTCGAAGATCAGGTCGAAGGCTTCCCCAAGTTTCCGCTTCGGGTCGAACCCTTCCGGATACTGGAACGAGTCTCTGGTCTCCTCAAGGCTATGGATGCGCTCCACGGCCAGCAACCGGATGTCGCCGTAGGCGGGCACGTTCACGAAAAGGTATAGCCCGCCCCGTCTCTCGAAGAAGTGCAACGGGTCGATGAGGAATGTCTTGCGGCATTCAGCGGAGAAAGAGTCGTAGGTCACCTGGCAGGTGCGCTCCGCGAGCATGGCCCTGGTCAGGCTCTCCACGATCTGCTCTTTGCCCTCAAGGCTTTTCTCGAATCCCTCGCTGAACAGGAACAGGGAACGGAATCTGTCCAGTTTGGGCATGATGCCTTTAGGCAGGAAGGCCTCGAATTTGGAGAAGGCCGTGGCCAGGGAATCCTCGATGCCGGACCCCCGGAAAGGTCCCGGGTCGCCCCCCGCGAGGTAGAGCCCAATCATCTCGCGAAGGGTGAGGTGCGGCGAGGGGACGCTCACGTTGGGCAACCGCTGTGCGTAGCCCTCCTCCAGTCGCCAGCGTTTCACCTTCTGCAATGGTATCTGCTCGTCATAGATGGGGAAGCCCATCTGCTGCATGATGTCGAACATTCGGTAGACTGATCGCTCGCTTACGGCGAGACCGTCTGAAAGTTCCCGCAGGGTGGCCCCTTGTGGGCGATTGAGAAGGTCGAGAGCCTGAAGAATCTTGGCTATCTGCTGCAATCGCATGGCACCCCCAAATATTTGAATCGTCCCTGACCGCTTCCGTCAGGGATGAACCCTAGCATCCAGGCATGGATACTTCAAACCGACTAGGGAGGCTGTCGTGAGAGACAAGAACGGCTCCGGCAAGGGATTGAGCGATTACGGGATTGTGTTTTTGACGGGAGGGATCGATTCGGGGACGTCACAGAGTGTGTGCGAGCGCATCATCGAATGCAATGTCTCTGGAGAGATCGACCACATGCAGCTCATCATCAACTCGCATGGAGGAGAGGTGAGCGCAGGGTTCGCCATCATCGACGTGATGGAGTGGTCTCGGATCCCGATCTACACCACGGGGCTCGGCATGCTCGCGTCGATGGGGCTCATGGTCTTCATGGCCGGCGAACCCGGCAGGAGGGTCCTCACGCCGCGCACCTCGATCCTCTCCCATCGTTTCCAGGGGATCAGGATGGGCAGCCACGGTGAACTCATCGCCGGGCGCAAGGGCGAAGACCTGACGCATGAGCGCATCCTCGACCACTACCTCCGCTACTCGAAAATGCGGACGAGGGAGCAGGCCGAGGAAACCCTGCTCAAGGAAGTCGACATCTGGGTCTCCGCCGAGGAGGCCATCGAATACGGGCTGGCTGACATTGTTGAAACCCCGCGCAGGCGCGGCGGACACGGCGGCAGGTGAGGCACATGGCCATGAAAGTTACGAATATCGCTACCCGGTTGAGGGAAATGGAAGTGCTGGGGAAAAGGGCGTTCATCGACAACTTGGATTACCTGCAGACCATGGAACTGTTAGTCGCGGTGCTGATGCACGCTGCCTCGCGCCGGATGGGCCGATACGATCATGAGAAGGTGGCCCAAGTAACCACAACGGGGGTGGAAGACGCCTTTGAGCGGCTCTATAGCTTCGATCTGGACTATCTGAACGCCTTGGCGTCGCAGCTGGATGAGACCATCGCCGGGCGGGTCCGGATCTCACTGGCTGGCGGTGAGGAATTCCACTTCGAACGACTGTCGCTGACGCATGGTCTGGACTGTTTCGAGCGGCGAATCGTTCTCCTGCTATTCTTCATGAACACCTCCCTTCGGACCAGGAGGATGATGATGAAGCTGCGGCTGATCGGGGACGAGCACAGGCCCGAGCTGACGGCTGGAACTGTGCTTGAGGCCCTCTCCGCGGGTTTTGCCGAGCAACTCCGCAATAGAAGGTACTTCGGCAGAGATTCCATCCTGATGAAGTACAATCTGCTGCACGACCGCTCCTTCGGGCTAGAGCAGGGGCAACTCATTGACCAGCGGATCAGGCTGCATCCTCGCATCGTCAACTTCATCCTGGGGGACGCAACGGTGTACGACGCCGATTTCCAGGGGATCGAAGTGCTGTCGCCCGCTGTGGATCAGGAGCGCATCGTTCTCCCCCCGAAAGTGCTGGAGGACGTCATCGCAGTGGCGAGGGGTTTCAAGGCCCGGATGGGCTCTGAGTTGGGGCGTTCCGTCTCGGAGTCAATTGGCTACGGCGACGGCCTGGCCATGCTCTTTCACGGGCCGTCCGGCACCGGGAAGACGATGCTCGCCCATGCCGTTTCCGCAGCCCTCAAGGCCCCTTTGGTAAGTATGGGCTCGCCCAACTTGGACACCGAAGGCGGGTACGCCGGCCTAGTGGAGAGGGTTTTCAGGGAAGCTCGGCTCCTCGGAGGTATCGTGTTCATTGACGAATGCGACGACTATTTTGAGGAGGGCACCCGGGCGAGCCGTGCGCTGCTGATCGAGCTGGAACGCTCCAAGTGTCTGACGATCCTGGCCACCAACCAGAAGATGCGGCTCGACCCAGCCCTGGACAGGCGCATTGCCCTCAAGGTGCCATTCGATCTGCCTGACGAGGCCATGAGACTGCGGATATGGGAGAAGCTGATCCCTTCGGGCTGTGCCCTCGACCCGGATGTGGATCTGAATGAGCTGGCCCACCGCTACGTGTTCAGCGGGGGCCTTATCAAAAACTCCCTGCTGATGGCCCTGGACAGGGGCCTTCATGCCGGGGGGGGCGGGGAACCCTGCCTCGCACGTCAGGGTCTCGTTGATGCGTGCGACCACCAGGCGCGTAGCCTCTTTGAGAAGTACGAATTCGGCTGCGTAGTGGTGCCGGAGGATAACTTGGATAGCCTTCCGTTGCGGCCCGCGGACAGTATACGGCTGAAGCACTTAGCTTCGTGCATCGCTGACGCCTCGGTAAAACAGCAACGGCTTCTCGTGATGGTGGCATGTCGCTGTCTGGAGACAGGGTTGGGCGCTACGAGGGCTGTCCTGGCTAGAGCAGGGCTCGCCTCACGCGAGTTCACGATGGAGGAGGCATTGGAGGGCCCCGGGGACAAGGAACTCCTGGACCCATTCACTCACGAGGAACTCGTGCCCAGGCATTTCATCTTCCGCAGACAGACGGGAGTGCGTGGAGCAGTTGTCCTCATCGATGAGACGGACCGGCTCAACCCGGCGGACCAGGATGGGACGGAGCTTCCCAAGGCCGTGGCGGAACTCCTCGCATCGGCGGAGGACTCCCATGATCCTGTGCTGCTTCTTACACGGAAAGTCCGCGGCTGGGAGCGCATCCCTATGTTGGATCATTGCGTCAGAATCCTCCCGCCGTCCGAAGAGGCACAACTCGGGCTATGGGAACGGCAGCTCCGCGATCAGGAGACTTGTGAAGGCATGCTCCTGGCCGCTCTGGGCAGGCACTCTCTGCACGGCGACGAGATAGACCGGGCAGCCCGGAAAGCGCGGGTGGTCTCCTGGGTGGAGTCCGGCTCCGCCAACAATGCGGGGATGTTTGTGGAGGAGGTCCTGTCGCGGGGGCGTCAGGGTGCGCCCATTCTGTTCGGGAACAAGGCGTGGGATTAGGCGGGCAAGCCGCCATGGAAGCAGGCGCCGGCAATACGTGCTTATACCCAGGGTCAGGCGCTGCCCGCCAGGGTCCGGTAGGAGCGCCCGGGATCCTGCGGCGAATCTTTTAGGAGGGATCATGTCTGACTCGTTCGAACGGCAGCGTCTGCTTCGTATGGTCTGGAATCTAATCAGACGCATGAACTGGACCCACCATACTGCTCTGGAGATCATCTCCTGGGTGGAAGAACATCAGGAGGCCTTGCGTGTCCCCGCACAAGTCCAGTCTATGCTCGCCAGCAAGATGGAAATGCCCATGAAGCAGCTCTGGGAAAGGCTTAAGGCGTATTTTGAGCGCAGGGTCACTGGCAGAAAAGCCGCTCGCCCCGGAGTCACCGAGATGCATATCCAGCGTGTTGGGTTGCTTTTCGGGCTGGATGAACTTGAGATGGAGATTCTGGGGTTGGCCCTGGCTTACCGCAACGAGGACGCTGCGGAGGCGCTGGTAGACGCAGCCACGGAGCGCAGACAGTGTGGGCCGGGGGTTGTGGCCGTGTTCCTGGGCGTGAGGCAGGACGAGGTGTTGCGGCGCCTTCAGAAGAAGTCCAGGCTGGTGGCCACAGGCCTGCTCGATGTGGAATTCGGATTCAGGCAATTCCGGGACGTGTTCACGGTGTCCGACAACCTGTTGAAGGCGATCGCACCTCCCCTGAAGAAGCCTGATGACTTGCGCGAGATGCTGTTAGGCGTTCCGGCTCCGGCGGAGCTGACTTGGGAAGATTTCCAGCATTTGGGTCAACAATGCGACCTGCTGGCCAAGTTGCTGGCCGGCGCGGCGAAGAGCGGAGAGCCGGGGGTGAACATCCTCGTGTATGGGCCTCCCGGCACGGGCAAGACGGAACTCTGCAAAACTGTGGCCGCGCATCTGGGCATGGCGATATATCCAGTCGGTGAATCCGACGACACCGGCGGCGAGCCTTGCAGGCGGGAACGGCTGCAGAACATGCGCATGACCCAGATGCTGCTGGCGAACCAACCCGAAGCCCTGGTGCTTTTCGACGAGATGGAGGACGTGTTCGACCGCAGCCCCCACCAGGAGAGGTTCTCCCGGGTGTTCGTACACCGGCTGCTGGAAACCAACACTCGTCCCATCCTGTGGACCTGCAACCACATCGACAGCTTCGACGCGGCGATCCTCCGGCGCATGAGCATGGCCATCGAGGTCAGATCGCCCGGTCCCAAAGTGCGCCAACGCGTCTGGACCCGGGTGCTCTCCAGGCACCGCATCGAGCTCCCGGAGGATAAAGTCCGGATGCTCGGCCGCGAATTCGACTCCCCTCCGGCGCTCGCGGACAACGCTGCCAGGGCCGCCCATCTGGCTGGAGGGGGCTGGGATGAGGTCCGTATGCTCGTCCGTGGCATGAACAAGGTGCTCACGGGACGCGACCGCTCCACCTCGGCGGTGGAGGACTTCCGGTTCGACCCCGACCTTGCCAGTGCGGACGTGAACCTGCGCGAATTGGCGGAACGGCTGGCTCAGGCTGGCTCAAGGCGGTTCTCGCTCTGTCTGTCCGGCCCTCCTGGTACCGGTAAGAGCGCGTTCGCCGGAGGTCTCGCCGAGCAGCTGGGCATGCCGGTGATCCGCAGAAGGGCTTCGGACCTGCTCTCCATGTGGGTGGGCGAGTCCGAGAAGTCCATCGCCGGAGCATTCGCGCAGGCCGCGTGCGAAGAAGCGATGCTCGTCTTCGATGAGGCTGATTCGCTGCTGTCGGAGAGGAGCACTGCGCGGCAAAGCTGGGAGGTGAGCCAGGTGAACGAGATGCTCACCTGGATGGAGTCGCACCCGCTACCTTTCGTGTGCACGACGAACCTCATGGACAGGCTGGACCAAGCCTCCCTGCGGCGGTTCGTGTTCAAGGTGGAGTTCAGCTACCTGCCTGTGGAAAGGCTACCGCAGGCCTTCTCCCGGTTCTTCGGCCTGGACGCCCCGGCTGGGAGCCTGGGCGGGTTCGACCGCCTGACCCCGGGTGACTTCGCCCTGGTCGCAAGGAAGGCTGCGATCTTGGGAAAGGGCAGCGACCCGGCGTGGCATGTGGAGATGCTTGGGAAGGAGATGCTGGCCAAGCCGGGGGGGAAGGGGAAGGCTATGGGGTTTTAGCGATAGCGATACAGGGCCGACTAGGTAAATACCTCGTCGGCCCTGTCGCATGGACGCCAGAGTCGTTCGCTGGCACAGCCACACTGGGTCTTATGGGCGTGCCCACGCATGTGAAGATGGATGGCGCAGCGCGGTATATTAATCACTTTCAAGTGATCAACCGTACTTTGTTCATTGGAGCAAATGTGCAATCGAAAGTGGAATGGTGTATATATGTGATTTTAATCCTAAAGAGCCGATGTTGACAGTGTTGCTATACGCTGAGACGACATCCGATCGTCATCCTGAGGGCTGAGAGGGCAAAAGTCATTATGGTTCCACGGGCATTTCTCGCGTACCAAACAACAAGAGCTAAATTTCCATCATCAACATAAATCGTACGCCAGGACAATAGCTTGGGATCATTTCTGTCGTTCACGTGAGCATATGATGTCCTCTGCTGCGGCAACGTGTCTTGAAAAACTTGGTGCATATGCGTACTCAAGGTTCTTAAAGATTACTGGTTATGCTATTGAAAACCGCAGCCTAATCACTCATCAGGAATACATAGAGTGTAAAAATGAAGGACCCAAACAACACGCTCAATAGTGTGGACAAGTGGAGAAGGCTAAAATTAGTCAAATGGATCACTAGAAGTCAATCCACAGAGACACAAAAGCACTAGAATATCATTGTTTGCCCAAGTGCGGCCGGGCATACGAGATGCACGCTTGTATCTTTCAAATCAGTTGCGCGCAGTGTGCCATTCTCCTCGAAACAGCAATAAGCACTCATCCAAAACCTAAATTTTCCGTAATCATAACGCACTGTATTACTGCAGGCCTGTACAGCAACTCTGTTAAGCTTATTTATATATTCTGTTACAGCCACCACAATCTCAATATAGTTTCCAAACCCAGATAACTTCCTGCTGTTAATTCTGATATACTCTCTGTCGTCATGCGACAAGTCGTAAAGTCCATCAATTGTCACGTCATTCCTTTCGTCTGTGCTATACGGATGCGTATGAAATGAACCAACTCTCTTGTAATATGGCCAGCATTCCTGGACGAATGAATGTTTCATGTCCATACATTCGAGATTGGGCTCGACACCCCCTTGCCCCTGTACCGCCGACGTATCAGCGCTGACGAAATTTATAGTGCATAACGTTTCGCCATTGGGGCCAGTTGAAAAATTTCCGAATAACGAGCCGTGCGTCTCTACTTCTTTTCTTCGCATATACCTATTTGCATTGCCTTGGATGGGGGTAATGTGGTTTACAGTGTAGGCTTCATAAGCGCTCAAAATTGTTTCAATGAATGCAACTTCAGACACGGAAACTATATATCCATTAAGATTTCTTTTGGGTGAGACATCGATTGTCGGCATAATGCCTCCTGCAAATTTAAGTGATTAGAGCGTGGTGCCATGTCGTTGGCGCGCAAGAGTTATTCACTCGTGTAAAACATACACATAACTTCATCAACGAATTAATGTCTGGCGCTCGCAAAAGCAAATGCGTACGTTCTCAACGGACTTCCAATTAGACGCACTCGCACATTAGCTGTCTTGACCTTGCTTGCCGCAAATTATGTTTATTCGAATTAATTACATATGTATAGTATGGACCCGCCTCGGGTATCCGTCCTCCCCCGCCCGCCATTTCATTGTAGTAGATAAAATCTTTAACCCTTGTGGCTTCAAAATGGTCAATAAGCCTGCGCTCCATAAGTACACAATTTTTATAGCCTTTCGTTTCACGCAAGACAACCACCACTTGCTAGGCAAGGTTCTGGCAATGCTCTATAAATCTGCGATCGTGGTCGTTAGTAATCTCCACCTTAAGATGGTCGTGATAACGAAAAAAATACCCCAGACTATGCTTCAGCGTAGTCAGGTTTGGCCATCCAACTTGCTTCTTCCCTCACACAACGAGCACACACTGCACTCCTCAATGTCTGGATTTTTTGCGCAGCCCCATTGCTTTCGTCTTTGAAAAATCGTGACGGATTGACAAATCTGAACCCGGGAGTGGCATGCGAAGCTGCTGCCTTCGGCCGAGGTAGTCCTGTTGTTGATCTCGGTCCCCCTTGGCCGCTCCGCCCAACCCGCACAGCGTCATCACCTCACCCACAACCGCCCCCCCAGCCCCGAATGCCTGACGACCCTGCGTTCGATAGACTTCAGAAACACATCGCCAGACAGGACCACGACGGCCTCTCGCTTCGCCCTGGTGATGGCCGTGTACAGCAGTTCCCTGGTCAGGATCGGGCTGTCCTGGTCCGGCAGCAGGAGCATCACTGCCTCGAACTCCGAGCCCTGCGATTTGTGCACGGTCATGGCGTAGACTTCTTCCACGTCCTGAAGCCTGGCGGGCGGGAAGCTCCTGTACCCTCCGTCCGCGCGGAAATGGACCTTCAATGAGCCGTCCTGTTCAGGCAGAGTCACTCCGATGTCTCCATTGAACAGTTTGAGGGCCGGGTCGTTTCTGCGCACCATCACCGGCTTGCCCGGATACCACCAGCCTCTGCCCGTGATGGCGCCGCGCTCCCTGAGTCTGCGCTCGATGAGGGCGTTGAGACTCTCCACTCCGTACGGCCCCTTCCTGAGCGGGGTGAGCAGCTGGAAGGCAGCCCAGGCCGCGAAGGCCTCCCCGGGGTCGCAGGCGACAAGGGCCTTCGCCGCGTGCTCCAGCACTGGGGCCAGCGCGTCCTCAAGACCCTCGGCGCTCCCAAGCTTCCGCCAAAACAAATCCTCGTGTGTAGATCTGAGCACTGAAGCGGTCCTTGCGGCGTCGCCGTCCCGCAATGCGGAGCTGATGGCCGCGATGCCGCTTGTGTCCTTGAACCGCCAGGTCTTGGTGAGCGCCACCACGGAGTCCGCCAGCGGGGACGCGCCGTCCCTGATGGAGCTCAAACGTGTCGCGGATGCGTCAACCTGAGCGAAGTCACTGATAAAACCGGGGGAGAAGCCGTGCTGATACTCCTCCTTGCAGATGTCGGAAAGCACGGCCCCGGCCTCCACAGAGGCCAGCTGGTCCCGGTCGCCCAGGAGGATGAGCCGTCCGTCTTCAGGCATCGCCCTTACCAATTTGGCCATGAGCGGCAGATCCACCATTGAGGCCTCATCCACGATGAGCACCGTGTAAGCCAATGGATCCTCTGCGCCGTGCCGGGGGACGGCCGCGCCGGGCTTCATGCCGAGCAGCCGGTGGAGCGTGGCGGCTTTCAAGGGTCCGTGCGCGACCAGAGACTCTGGGAGAGATATTCCCGCGAAAGCGGACGCCAACGACTCCGACAGCCGCGCGGCAGCCTTGCCCGTCGGGGCCGCAAGGCCGATGCGGCTGGGGGGGATATCTTCGAGCTCGGCCAGGAGGGCAACGATCCTGGCCACGGTGGTGGTCTTTCCTGTTCCCGGCCCGCCGGTGATAACGGTCAGCCTCCGGCGTGCCGCAGCGAATGCGGCAACTTTCTGCATATCCGGCCCAGAGGCGTCGGAGCCAGGGAAGAGCCTGCCGAGAATGGCGGCCAGTTTGCCGGAGTCCACCTGGAGCGCTCCGGCGGCCATGCCCGTAAGGGCTTGAGCCAGTTCCCTCTCGTAGCGGTGGTATCTGGCGAGGTACAGTCGGGTTCCGTCCAGGATGAGCGGTTCGAAGTCGCCAGGGCCGCCCACGCCGGGCATTCCGGCCAGGGCCTCGCGCAGGCGCTCCCGGTCCGGGAACTCAGCCGAGGCTTCCGGGAAGGTTGAGGAGAAGGGGTGCTCCAGGTCCAGGCAGACGTGGCCCATGCCAGTGGCCCGGCTTGTGAGAGCGGCCGCCAGGGCCAGATCGGGGAGGTCCTTGTTCGCCAGATTGCAGAGGCAGTTGGCGAGATGGAGGTCCATGCTCTCGAAGAAGCTCCCATCGCGGAGTCTGGTCACACAACCGTATTCAGTTTGCAGCATGTCCGGCCCTTCCTGCTGGCGGGGAGAGGATGGCTCTCTCCAGATCTTTCATGAATCCTCCAACCGGGCGGTCGAAGAATACCCCGTGACCTGGCCTGTCGGGATCGATCCCTCGAATGAAGAGGTAATGGACGCCCCCGAAATGTTCTTCGCGGTCATAGCCGGGAACCGTAGCCTCAAGATGGCGCTCAAGCGCGAGGCAGTAGAGGTGGTACTGGAGGAAGTACCAATGGGAGGCCATGGCGGTGGCCAGCCTCTCTGGGCTGTAGGCCTCCGGTCCAGACCCGAGCCGGTTGGATTTCCAGTCCAGCAGGTAATATCGGCCCCCGTGCCGGTAGAAGAGATCCATGGAGCCCGTGAGAAAACCTTCCCTGGGCCGAGCGTACCACCCTGACAGGGCATCATGCCAGGGGTGGGGGAAGGTGTCGCTCCATTTGCCATACACTGCCCTCATGTCCTGAGGGCGAAGCCGGGCCAAGGGGGTATGGAACCCAGCCTCCGCCCGACGCTCCGAGGGCAACACTTCAGCGAGTCTCACCCCTCCGGGCAATACGGCATCCAGCACTCGCCTGGCGAGGGTGGCCAAGTTCGGGGCGTGCGCTGTGTCCATCCCGTGCCTGGCCAATTGCGTGGCGGCGGATGCCTTGAAGAGGTCTGTGCCAGGGGCCTGGAAATCCATATTTTCGAAGAACTCGTGGTACATCACGCCCGCCAGGGTTCCGGCTGGAAGCTCGTGCGCTCGGGCCTCGTGTCCCTCAGAGGGGTCTGGCCCTGAATCCGGGGCAGCTTCCCCGGGCGCCTGCTCGTCATTCACTCGGCCGTAGCGCGTGCGCTCTCTAAATCCGGAGAGCGCGGTGAAGCTGGAAATGCCCCATTCGTCATCCATCTGGCGGGTGAAATCCAGTACGGAGCAACCCGAATGGTCGGGTCTTGCTTCAGGGGCTGCTCCTTCGCCCGGTGTCGGCAGGGCCGAGACGCTGATGCGGGGGTTGTGCGCAGCAAGCTGGGTCAGGGCCGTTTTCACGGAGTTTGCGTCATGGCCATCGCCCGCCACGCCCAGCAGCCTGGCCATGGGAGTGTTGGGACATTTGTTGTAGGCTCCCCAAGCCAGATAGCAGCGGGATTTTGCCCTGGTGACGGCCACGTAGAAGAGGCGCATGTCCTCCGAGGTCTTTTCCTGAAGGCCCAGCTCTTCCATCGCCGAAGCCCTGGCTTCGTCCAGGTCGAGGACGAACGCCCCGCCTCTGCTAGGGTCGTGGTAAGGTTCAGGGGGGTATAGTTTCGGCTCCCATCCGAGGTAGGGGCAGAAGACGATATTGAACTCGAGCCCCTTGCTGGCGTGAATGGTCATGATGCGCACGGCCGGGGCATCGGTCTCAAGCCGGAGCTTGCTTTCCTCGTCACGCCGGTTACCGTGAGAGGCGGAAGAAAACCAGGCCAGCAGGCCGTCCACCCCAAGGCCAGACTCCGCCTCAGCCGCATGGAGCAGTTCTAGGCAGTGCATCAGGTTGGTGAGCCGTCGCTCCCCTCCACTGTGGGCCAGCAGTCGCTGTCGCACGCCATACTCGGCCAGGAGGGCGGATGCGGCCCCCAACACTCCCTCCCGCTCCCAACGAATCCTGTAGCCTTCGAAGGAAACGAGGAGGTCGTCACGCAGCCGTTCGTCTTTCTCCAGACCGTCAAGCCTTTGCGCGTCCCAGCCGAGGAGGTCCGTGGCCAAAGCTCCACGCAGCAACCCCTCGTTGGAGAATCTAGCGATCGCCAGGAGCAGCATGTGCAACTCCATGGCCTCGCCGGTGTCCAGCACGTCCTCGGTCTGTTGGAGAACGCAGGGGATGCCACGCTCTGCCAACGCGTCGCGGACGATCCCGGCCTGCTTGTGGGACTTCACTAGCACGGCGAAGTCTGAGGACGAGAGCGGCCTTTGTACGGAAGAGCCGTGTTCCGCGAAAGTTGCCCGGCCTTCGGCGGAGAGGGTCAGGAGCCTAGCGATCTCTTCGGCCACGGCCTTGGCTATTGGTCGGGTGCTGCTGTCCTTGGTGACCTCCGAGCCCGGTTCCTTGCCGAAGTCCTCGGCCTTGAGATGCCAGATGCGCAGATTTGCAGCGCAGTCACCTTCCACCGTGAGACGCTCCGTGGCGACTTCCGAAGCGGTTGAACATTCGAAGGGGATGCCTTCGTGAACGAAGGGTCGCCTGGCTGGGCCGAACAGATCGCCCACGGCTTGGACCATGCCTGGGTCACTACGGTGATTGGTGGACTGAGTCAGGATGATTCCAGCTTTAGCCGTGGCTTCAAGGTAGGCGTGGATGTCCGCGCCCCGGAAGGCGTAGATCGCCTGCTTCGGGTCACCGATGCAGTAGAAGGGGTGAGGCGCTTCGGAAAAAAGCGTTGAGAATATATGGTATTGAAGCGTGTCTGTATCCTGGAACTCGTCTATGAGCGCAGCCTTGAAGCGCTCCCTGATGCGCTGTCTCAGCAGGGAGCCATGGCCAACGAGCAGGGCATCGTGCAGGGTGACGAGCAGGTCCGAAAAGCCGAGAATGCCCCTCGCCTGCTTGAGTGCCTGCAGACTGGAAGGGAAATCCTGCGAGAATCCGATTCGCAGACGGACCAAGAAGGCGCTCATCGCTCGGCCAAGTGTTTCGAGGGACTCCGCCAACTCGTCGCACAGCATAAAGAAGGGGTGGCTCGGCGCGTTCTGGCCCTTTTTCAGCGCGTTCAGTATGGATTGGCTGCAGAGTTTTCCAACACATTTCGGCATGGGGCCGAGGGGGATCCTGTCGTGGGCGAAGTAAGCATCCAACTCGGCGGACAAGTCTGTCATGTCTTCCGGCTTGTATGACTTCCTGCTCAGGGCCGTCTGTTCCCGCAGGAGTCGGGCGACCCTCTCGCCGTGCCGTGTCCACCCGTCGGCGGCCCGCTGGTAAACTCTGTCCGCAGCTTCGAATGCCAGCGCCAAGTCCGGGGCGGCGGGGTCTGCATCAAGAACATCGATAAGAGGGTGGCAACCGAGGAGCTTCGCCAGCCCCTCCAGGCTGTCGATCAGCCCTCCTGCCAGGGCCGTGTGGGTGGAAACCTCGTCGGCCGTCTGTATGTTTCGTCGAAAATAATCCTCAACCAATTGAAGGATGAGACGGCTCTCATCCGTGATCAACTCGTTGTTGAAGGCCGCACCGCACTCAAAGGCGAAGTCGGTCAGCATACGTCGGCAGAAGCCGTGGATGGTGTAAATCCCGACCCGGTCAAGGTCGCGGGCCGCATTGGAGAGACGTTTCTCCGCTAATTCTGGGTTGACGCGCGCCAGCAACCCGGCCAGGAAATCGTCCGGCTCGGCGGTCCCTTTCGACACCAGCACCCCACGCGCCTGCGAGATGCGCGCACGTATGCGAGTCTTGAGCTCGGCGGTTGCGGCCTCGGTGAAGGTGACGACCAGGATGCTCCCGACGTCCAGCCCGGCCTCCACCACCAACCGCAGATACAGAGCGGCCAGAGCGTATGTCTTGCCGGTTCCGGCGCTGGCCTCGACGATGACGTTGCAATCGGAGAGCGGTGCGTTGAGCAGATCCAAAGGCCTGCGTGCTGGGCTAGACATGGATTTCCTCCGCATGCTCCAACATCGGCGTGAGTATCGTCAGAGCCGTTTCCTGGAATTCGGGCTCCTCAAGATGGCTTTCGTTCGGGAAGCAACGAGCCATGTGGGCGTCCTCCCCTTCCCCCGGTACTGTGATACTAGGCGTGGAGAATCCAAACCAGGCCTTGCGAGCATTCGATACCCCCTCGTAGGCCGGCTTCCGCTTGGTCACGACCGTCTGGGCGAACTCCGTGGAGGTTTTGGGAAAGAAGGGGAGCGGCTCCCTCATCCCCTGGCGCAGGAATCCGACCAGCACCGCCAACTCTCTCTTCGCATCGGCGGGAGGCCGGAAGCGCAGGCACGGCCCCTGTGAACCGATGACAAGCGTCTCCCGGGGCTCGCCGGTGAGTGCGTTCACGAACAGATGGTCCAGCCAGGCCTTCAGTTTGTCTTTGGACTTGATGGTGGCCGGCCTGTAGCGGAGCATCCGCTTCTTGTAGACCAGCGCCGCCTCGCCCGTGAGCACTGCGCCGTCCAACGACACCTCGCCGCATTCGAGCGTGGCGCCGTCCTCAGGCGTGCAAGCCATGATTCTTTCCCGCATGGAAGAAACGAGGTCGCCTGCATCCTTGGCGAACAACACCCCCGGGGTTCCCGGCGGGAGGCGATTGGAATGTTCGAGCCACGGCATGAGTTCGTTGACATCAGACCCCGCCAGGACGCTATCCAGCATCTCCTTGTGCAGGATGTACTCGGAGAGCTTGTCCAGACCCTCCAAAGGCTCTGATGAACCAGCCACATCGCTGATGCGGGGGAGAAAGACCCCCAGACGCTTCTCCAAGAAAAACCTGGACGGGTTGTCCAGGAACGAGCGCAACAGCCCCAGTGGCAGCGGGTTTGGCAACAGGCCAGGGTTATCCGGCAGTATCGAGCGGAAGGCAGCCGGCGGGACAAGGGGCGGCGAGAGGCACTCGAGATGATCCCTTGAGAAGCTGAACAGCCTCGAACCGGCCTTTTGGGTGAAATAGTCGGGGTGGTGCGCCTGGAGGTGGTGGACTCTGACGATGTGATCGCGCACGCTTGGCCGCATCGCGTCCGGGAAGCGGGAGCAGACGTATTCCAGCAACTCGGCCACGAGGATGCTGGGCGGCAATTCCGCGTTTTGGGTCTGGGTGCGCCCCATATAGCTTAGTAGCAGGAATTCCCGGGCGGAGAGGATCGCCTCCAGCAGGAGCCTCCGGTCGTCGTCGCGCTGGCAGGGATCTCCAGGGCGAGGGTGTACGGCCATCAGGTCGAACCCTGGGCGACGGTCGGCCCGGGGGAATTCGTCCGATAGCCCAATGACAGCTATAACCTTGAACGGCACCCCGCGTAGCGCGCTCATGTCCGCGAAGGTCACTGCACCGCTGAAAAGCCCCTTGGAGACGATGCCGGAGCCCACGCCGTCCGTGAGGATTGCCCTCACCACGGAGAGGTCAACGCGCTCCACGCCCTGGGCAACTCCCTGTGCTTCCGCAGCTTCGTCCATGCAGTCTCGCACGCCGTCCAGTTCCTCCGCGAGGTCGCTGTCGAAGAGGTTGTCGATGATGGCGTCTATGCGCGCCTTCCACCCCGCCATGGTCTCCGGGTCATCCAGGGGAGCAAGGGCGCGGATCAGGGCAGACAGGAAGTCCAGCAGGCGGCCTAGGATGATGGCGTCGCTGCCCTCCACGAGATCCAGGGGGGCTACGTTCCCGTAGATCGCGTGAGAGTCCGGAGGCATGGCGTGGCCAAGCGTCAAGCGCAAGCACGCGGAGTTCCATGTGTAGGCCTCGAGTCCGGGCAGTCCGATATTCTCTTTGTCGCGCCCGTCGATACCCCATATCGCGCCGGCTTCTTCCAGCCAGGAGGCGATCAGGGACAGGTCCGCTTCGTTGAGCCCAAAACGGACACGCACCGCCTCGCATTCAAGCAGGTCGAGCACGTCATCCTTGCGCCAGCGCTCCAGCTGAATCTCCAGAAGGCGCATGAAGGTGCGCACCAGGGCGGACGGTCCGAGCGGATCAGAGGATGTGACACTGTACGGAATGCTGTGGCTTTCGTCCGGGCCGCGGTCGAACACAGCCTGGATGTAACCCTGGTATTTCCGCAGATCAGGGCTCAGCACCAGGATATCCCTGGGTTCGATATCCGTCCTGTTCTGGAGAATCCAGAGCAAGTTGTCTTTCAGAATTTCGACCTCGCGCATCGGACCGTGGCAGCAGTGGATCTGAAACGAGTGAGGTTCGGGGGCTGGTGGCGCGGCGGCCCTTCCGCCGAGCAGGTCATCCTGTAGCATCCCAAGAAGGGTTGGACGGTTGGACGCAGAGAAAAGGGACGTGACGTCCGCGGCCTGGTGCAAGAGGCGTCGCCTGAAATGGCCACCGGAGTCGTTCCATCCCGCCAGAGCGGCGTCTTCGAGGCCGGAACTCGTCCAATCCCCCGGTTCGAGCATGTGGAACGTCACGGGAACCCGGGCGGACAGGGCCTGGAAGATGTCGAGGTGGTAGTCCGGCTGAGAGGCGATTCCGAAGAAGTCAATCCGACGGGGCAACGCCTCCAATGGACAGGACACCACAGCATCAAGGAACTTCCTTTTCAGGTCGGCTCTGTGCGGCGCGGAACCCGGGGGGATCATGTTCCCCCAGAGCTCGGCCTGCCAGGTTTGGTGTTCCGAGCCGATGTCCTTAAAGCCCCCGGCGTCCAAGGCGTGGATCATTTCCGGCCGGAATATGAGGTATCTGTCAAAGGTCCTGGCGATCTCGCGGGAGAGTTGCCAGCGGTTGAGAGTGGGCGTGCCGAGTAGGTAGGCCCGCACCGGAGAGAAGGCGTCGCCCTCAGGGATGTCACGCAGCAGATCCAGCACACGCCAAGTCATCACCGGCAAGCTGTCTGCCCGCGCGCCGCATCCCTTTCCGAGCACACGGTCGAACAACTCGTAGGCCAGCATCACAGGGAACGGGAATGAGTACCCAAGGCATACTCCCTGCCGCCGGGCGATTTCCAACCGCAGGAAGCGCTCCATCCCCCGGCTTTGCACCACCACGGCGCGTGTCTCGAAAGGGGAATTCGCCGTGCCCGCGCCATCGAGCAATTGCTGCAAAAGCACTTCCAGACGGTTCCCTGTGATCACCGAGAGTTCGGGCATGCTGTCGTCTCCGTGTTTGAGTCGGTTTTACGATAGCACCGGGGCTCCATGGGTACAAGAACAGCTATCAGAACAGGCCCAAACTGACGTAATGCGCATGATCTCGGGGAAAGGGATCAGCCTCGCTCCATCCTTCCTGCGTGAGGTCGGATATGATGTGCCGTCTCGCCGCTTCTGCGGCCTGAAGGCCGAAAAGACGGGCGACGTCCCGGATGCCAGCCTCGTGATGCCGTAGCTTGCGGTGGCGCATGCCGTATGGGGGGTTCCCGGCGAACTCGTCCAGCCAGAGGTGTACCTCGCCGAATGCTTGACCGAACATCTCCATGGACTCCCTGCAGTGCTGCTCGTAGGAAGGCATATTCCCTCCGGCAAGTTGATTTTGTTCGTGAAGTGGGTTTTTCTTCAGCGCGTGAAAGGCTCTGGTGAAGACCTTCGCCCACGGGCGTTCCATTATCTGGAATTCACAGAGCCTACCCGTAACACGAGGAATGAGAGGGAAGCATGCCGCAGAAACTTGATCCGGACTCAACCGCCGCAACCAAGATCCTGGCGCTATACACCATGCTCGTGTTCCGGCCGGCCGGATTCTTTTTGGGGGAACTGGCGGACAAACTCAATTGTTCCAAACAGACAGTCCTGCGGTTGTGCACACAACTCGAATGCTTCTCGGCTGAGTTCCGCACGGAAGTCGTGGGAGGGCGACGCCGGTACTGGCTGGACGTCCCTCGCCTTCGCCCTGCGTTGGGCATGGCGGCGCACTCGATAAACTGCTTGGCCCTGTGCAAGAACCTCGCGAGCCACCTGCTGCCGGAAAGCATGTTGGAGGAGGCGGAAGAGGCCATCGGTAAAGCATCTCTGCTCCTGGCCAATCTGGAGGAAAGGGGCGGGGCGATGGAAGCCCCGGTCAGAGTCCTGGGCAAGGGCTATATCGACTACAGCCCCCGCCAAGCCGACCTGGTGCGCCTGTTGGAGGCGTCCAAGAAGCGCCTTGTTTGCGAGGTCCAATACAGGAAATCGGACATTGATGATGCCAGGACGCACCACTTCCTGCCGCACAGGATTGTCGCTCACCATGGGTCGCTCTACGCGGACGGCTGGGCGATCGAGGATTCGCCGCCCAACAGGGTACGCTTCCCCATGGTTCTGGCAGTGCACAGGGTCGTTTCCATGGCAATCACGAGCATTCCGGCACCGGATGGGACCGAACCGTCTGCGTACAACGGGCAGCGGACGTTTGGAGTCATGATCGGGCAGTCGGTCGGGGCCGTTGTGGAGTTTGCGCCTCAGGTTGCCCAGTACGTGCGGGAACGCATCTGGAGCGACGACCAATCCCTGGTGGATATGCCCGGCGGGGGAGTGCGGTTGGAGTTTACTGGCGGGGACATCGACGAGGTCGCCTCCTGGGTGTTGAGTTTCGGCTGCCAAGCCAAGGTCGTAGGACCTGAAGAACTCAAATCCAGAATCGCTAAGGATGTTTTGGCCATGTCGGAATTCTATCAAGGAGGGTAACGATGCATTGGAACCAACAGTGGGAGACCTACATCCCGGAGGACATGCACAGGATCGCTGCGGTGATCGCCGAACGGGTGCCTGTGAGGGAGGGTGTTATTCTTCAAGAGGCTCCCGCTCTGCTCGGAGGGGAACTGCAGGATATCATTTCAAGGCATACTGAGGGTGAAGTTAACTGCTACCCTGGCACTCCCTCAAAAGGTTGCTACAGAATGGCCTACTTCATCTACCTGGAGGGGGTCCTGCGCGGGGGAGGGCGTTGGCCATTTAACTTTGAAGGAATGATTCATGAGATCGTCAACCATTGCGCCCGGACGAAATGCGGAAATGTCACCAGGGACGTGAGGATCATCACTGACACCTGGCGTCCCGTCGACATCGACAAATGGCGGCCTGCCCTGTCATCGCTGCTGCTGGACGGCATTCAAATAACAAGCGTGCTGGTCACACCTGGAGGAGGGACATTCCCAGTGCGTCTGATCTGACGGAAGCATCATTATCCAGAACGCCGCCCCGCATGTCTGCCCGGTTTTCTTCGCGGCCCCCCGCTGTTTAGGCCCCAGGGTCAGCACGACCCTGGGTTCTCTTCCCGCTGGGCGAGAACGAGGGCGCGGCCTGGGCCAATTCATCCACGATGGCCATCGCCTCGCGGTCTCCTGCCGCATGCTCATGCGGGATGACTACCCCATGCAGTTGCGCTCGCAGGTCTTGCCAGCGCTCCTGAAGCACATTCCAGTTGTGCTCGTCATAGGTGCCCTTGAAGATGACGGGTTTCACGAGGATACGGGGGAGCTCTCCGGGCTGGACGCCGGACACAACCGCCTGTTTCAGCAAGGCGCTCCACATGCTCCCGACTCTGTCCACCCGCCCGATCTGCTGCTCGACGACTCCCGGATTCCATTCGGGGTGCAGCAGAACAACGACACGGCATGCCTGATGGAGGTTCAACCCTTCCCGGCCCACCACGGACTGCGCGATAAGTACCCTAGGAGAGCTGTCGGGCGAGTTGAACCCGGCTTGGATGACCCGTCGCGTGGCCCAGTCTGTCTGGCCGTACATGAGGCAGGCGAACCGTCCCTGGCTCTTGCGGAATTCCGCCCCCAACATCTTTTTGAGGACAGCGGACCAAAGGGAGCGGGCCTCTTCCGCGTCCAGGGAATTGTCGCCGTTCAGGTCGCCTTCGTCCTTGTCGGTCACGACGTCGATGAACGTGCAGAAAGCCCCGGCCAGATCCTGGGGCGAGGCGGAAAGCGCCTTTTCCGGCCCGATCAGTTCGAAGAGCGCCCGGCTCACAAGTGGGAAAAGCCCTCTGACGCCCTCTTTCGCGGCGGCTTCCCGGACCGATCTGATGAAATCCTCGCACATGGTCTTTGCCCGGTCGTGCGATCCTGGCACAGCCCGGGAGAAGCCATCCTCCAGTTTGGCGACCAGGTCCTTCCGAAACGCCTTGAGCTGGCGCGTGCGACCGTGGAACTGCAGCTTGAGCGCCTGGTCCACATCAGGGATGTCCCAGCCCGGTCGAAGCTGCGCGAGGGCCGCCCGGACAGCCTGGAGTTCATCGTCTTCGGCAGTCAGGGATTTCCGGACCTTCGACTGCGGCCAATAGCGCCCCTCGCCGCCACTGATGCAGCGGATCATTTCCCGGGCGTTGAGCAGGTGGACGAGCGCCTGCATTGGCCGGGTGTAACGGCCGAACACCAACACCTTCTCGCCCTGACGGGTATGCTTCTCGATTTCCTCCACTGCGGCGAGGATTGCCGGATGCCTGAAGAGCACTCTCTCGCCCTCGGCCAAGGCTGACCGCATGATGTCCATCCACCATGACGCTCGCTGCCGGCGCTTCATCCGGTGCGCCTCGCCAGCGGGCTCTTCAAGGTGCGCAACGCCTTCGTGGGCGCCCTCATGGTCGATCTGTTGCTTGTCCAGAACCTCGCAGCGGCTGGCCGTGTCGATAATCGAGGACAGGCCGTGTCCGTTGCCGAATGTCAGCCGCAGCCTCTTCTGCCCGGAGTCCTCGGCCAGGGATACGGCTGCGGACAGGGACTCCGCCGCGCAGACCGCGCGTTTCCATCCGGCAGGCAAGCCCACCACATCAATGCTGATTTCGGAGAGGGCGCGGTATGCGTCGTATGGTCCACGGGTGGTATCGGCGAAGAGTTCCACGGCGTCGTCCTCACGCTTGTCGCGGCGGAGGAGGTACGGGGAGAGGGCTTCGCGGTATGTCCTGGAAGCGGCGGCGAACCTTTCACGGTGCAGCGCGCTGTATTGCCAATGCTTTCTGACGTCCCTTGTGGCCTGAGCGAAATTCTGGACGGCGGGCCTGATGGCGTCCCGCCTCCCCTGGTCCACCCCGATGCGCTGGAGGGAATGCATCCACTGGCTCACGTCCATTTCCACGGGCGTCGCGGTCAATGCCAGCCTGCGGGCCTCGGGCGCGTGCAGGATCATGGTCTCGGTCAGGCGCGTCAGGCCGGAGTCGTCCCCGCGGGATTTGTGCGCCTCGTCGATGACGACGAGGTCAAACACTCCCAGGCCAAGGCCCACGGCGCGCTCCAACGGCTCCCGCAGCGGCTTGTGCCGGGCGTAGAGCGCCCCGTCGGGGGGAGTGCGGATTTCCGGAATTGTCGTGAACATCTCCTCCAAAAGCCGGAAGGAAACATGGCTTTTATCCTCCGGCACCATGTCAACAATGCTCTGCGCGGCGGCGTCCACCCTTTTGTGCAGGGGCGCTTCCGACTTGTGCCACTTCGGGAAGCGGCCCCCTCTGCGCCTCCTCCAGAAATAGTACAGCGTCTGGAGCAGAGCCCACCGCCAGGTCGAGTTCTCTTCAAGCCGCCAGTTGGAGAACAGGTGGGACACCAACACCACGTCCCGATCGAACCATGGAGGAGGGGAGGGGGACGCTTCGGGGGCCCACGCCTCAAAGTACGACCAGAGGTTGCGCAGGACCGGGTGAACCTGCCGGCCGCCTGTCCGCAGCTCCTGGTCCCACTGGGAGCCCAGGCCTGGTGGAATGAGGACTGCCACCCTGCCGCCGGACTCGGCCACTGCATTGATTACGGCCACCGCGATGCGGGTCTTGCCCATGCCGACTTCGTCGGCCAGGATGATGCCGTTGTTCTCGAGCCGCTCCGCACTGGCCAACAGGCTGTCACGCTGGCCCTGGTTCAGCCAGGGGGAGTCCTGTGCGGCCTCCCGCGCGGCTTTCTGGCGCAGTCGATCCCCAACCTCTCCCCAACCCCGGAAATGGTGATTCAAGGTAGCCTCCCGATCTTCTCGAGATTTGTGACGCCCCAGGCCTTCCCGAGCCGCGCGAGAGCTGCCTCATAGAGCTGCCCCTCGCCTGTGGCGCCGGTTTCCGCGAATTGCGGCCGGAATGCGGGATGCAGCAACGGGCTGAGCGGGTCGAGCCCCAGCCCCTTGAAATATTGCAACTCGACGCTGTCAGCCGCCTGCGTCAGAATCTGTTCGAGGCGAGCGCACCAGATCGGCCAGTCGGATTTATTCAACCGGACCTGCTTGTCGGCCAAGGCTTCCACGAGGCGCATCATCTCCCGGACGGGATAGCCGGCTTCGGGCGCGGGCCGAGAGGCATGGGCATCATTGACGGGTGGTTGGTCGCCGGGAGGGGGGGGGTCACCCACCGGGTTGCCTGGAGGCTCGTCCTCCGGAGGGTCATGCTGCGGGCCGTCGTCCTGGGGAGCGGATGGGAACTCGCACAAGTCCCACCAAGCCCGCCTGAGGTCCAGGCGTTGAAGTTCCTTGGGCGAGACACGCCCGTACTCATCTAGCACGGGTACCATGGCCTGCATGATCTCCCCGTTGGAGGCCCAGCGGACGTGGACTTGGCGAGGGGACACGCCACTTGGCCAGCGGTGGCGATTCGCACCCTCCCTGGGGCAGGGTTCCCCGGTGGAGGTCAATACGTCATATTCCGCGGATTCTTCAGGCCCTTGGAGAAGTCCAGATCCCTCCGAGCCTGTCCAGCGGAGCCAGGGCACTGGGGGGGCCGCGAAGAATCCGTCACGAGGCGAGAGATTTTCGCCTGCGCCAAGGGGAGTTTCCTTCAGGGAGAGCTCCTCCCCCGGAAGTATCGGCAGCGCGTCTTCGATAGACAGGGCTGCGCCGTCGGAGGGCTCCCTCTTCCAGAGCAGTCCGTCAGGGGCGAAGACCACCCCGGCTTCGAGGTTTCCGCCGTCAGCGGACATGGGCTGGGCGAAGCCGGGGCGGGTCAAGTTGCCGGACCCCAGATAGATCCAGGCGCTGCCGCAGGAATTGGAGCCGCCCCGCCTGTTCGCGCCAAAGAGGAACTTGGCGTGCAGGAATCGCCCGGAGTTCCCGAAGCAGGAGGGCGTGCTTGGTTTTCGCAGGCTCCAGCCCTTGTTCTTGAGAATCGCGTCAGCTGCGCGGGCCACGCCCTGGCATTCCCCTGGATTGACGAACACGTCGACCTGTGCCGAGCTGCTCATCAACCCGTCGCGCTTGAGGGCTTTTGAAATCCCATTCAGGACCGAAGGCAATGCATCCTCTCTACAGTCCGTTTCAAAAAAGCCCGACCCCATGGCCAGATAATTCCTGGCTACAGGAGAACAAATTTCCTGTATAAGTTCAGGAACTTGGACAAGGAGTGATTTGCTCCGGCTGTCGATGAACCGCGGCCTGCCCTTGCAGCGGCTTTTCACCACCGCCTCGACCCAGTCCCGGCAGCCGGACATGGCGTGCCGAGTCTCTGAAACACGCCCCTCAAGCGCGGGCACGTCGAGGATGCGCGCGTCGTAGCGGCCGAGCAGCCAGGAGAGCATACCCCAGGCGGCGGCGATATCCGCGCGGGTCCGGGCCGTCCGCTCCGGGGGCAGGTCTCCGGCGTCCAGGTCCGTCCTCCAGGCCAGGTCGATACTCTCTTCGAGGGTCTGCACGGTCCAGTTGCCCGTGGAGACGAGCAGGCGAAGCTTCCATGCCGAGGGATCAGCGGCCTTCCTGTACCCCAGCAGGGCTACTTTGGCGTGCAGTAGGTTGAAGGGGAACCGCCGGTGGCCGCTGTAGCCGAGGTGGAGCACGCCGGGCGCATCGGTTGGGGAAATCTGCGGGTGGCGCGGGTCCAGCATCAACGCCAGGTATACCCTGCCGGAAAGTTCCCGGCGCTGGGAGGTGAGGCCGGAGAAGCGTTCCAACGCGGCGTCGAGGAATTTGGCGTCCGCAGAGAATCCGCACATCCAGCCGAAACAGCCTTCGTACTCTTCGGGGGCTTCGAAATGACCCGTCAGAGACAGGGGGTGAAGTCTGCTGTCACTGGACATCGGAATCCTCCGTTGGTGCCTGGCTGAGAGCTTCTTCAATCCTGCCGTGCAGGTCGAGATTCAAGAGGTACAGATTGCGCATACGCGCCGAGATGCCATGCGGGAATGTATCCTGCTTGTCCGCGTCCGGTTGTTGTCTCTCGGTCTGAGCGCCGGGATCCGGTATGCCCTGGCTCTTTCGGAAGGCCACCCCCGGTAGGAGGGCGCCGTCAACCAGCCTCAAGCACCGGCCATCGCGTTCAGCCAGGTTTCGCAACACACGGGACGGGGAGTCCTGGGAGCATTCCAGGCAGAACGATGAAGCCATCTTCCCCGGGGACGTATCGCTCCCGAGGTCAAGGAAGGCCTTTGCCAACCGGCGCAGGCTGGAAACGGGCTGTTCCAGTTCGTTTGGAAACGGTCCATCAAGCCGCAGAGCCCGCTCGTCGACTTTGTTCCTCAACTGGGCCTCTGTGGCGTCCAGCAGGTCCAGGGCGGCGTCTCGGGCCTGGAAGAACGCCGCGCCGCTTCGAAGATCCATCCAGTGTTCGATCGATAGGCATTCAGGTTTGCGTTCCCAGCCTTCATGCCTGGCGCCCGGCCGCGCCAGGCTCTCCACCCAGGCCAGGGCGTCCCGCCTGCGCCGGGGGCCCTCGCCCGCCCCATTGCGGAGTTGCTGGCGCAGGTGGCCGCATGCTTCGCCGGCGAGAGGCTCAAGCGGAGACAGCACCGTGACTAGGCTGTCTTTAGCGTTTGGGGGGCGGTCCCCGGCGCTGGCCCAACTGCTCAGCACGTCCAACACGCTTTGGGTCCCATAGCGCAGTGGAACGACGCCACATGCGGCATCGATGAAGTCCTTGCCCAGTTGGGAGCACCGGTAGTCGTTGAACATCACCATGCCGCCCTCCACTAGGCCGAGGGCCGGCAGGGGCTGCACGGTGGCCGTGCGCATCGGCTGGGCGACGTAGAACCCTGGCCGCCGGAGGGTGGAGAATGCACGGTCCTTTTTGCCCCGGAGCTTCTCCACGCCCCGCAGGCGTGAATCGGAGCTGTGGCCGTTGCGCTCAAAAGAGAGCAGGCATGCCAGGGCCTCGATGGCGTTGGCCGTCTCGATGTTTTTCGCATTATCGCTGCAATCGCGCAGGCGTTGGGCAACGGCGATGCCCATCAGGGCGAGAAGCAACTGTTTCCCGAACCATATTCCCCCCAGGCCGGGCACTGCGCGATCATTGTAGTGCCTAACGACAGAGCCGAGGCCAAGAGTCCGGGCGCGGCTTGTGGAGATTATCCGCTCAGGCCCGAGCATTCCCCAGAATATATCCATGGGCGCTCCTGTCTTTGCCAGAACGCGAACTGATTCTACTGGCAGCGCTTTCGACGCAGAGTGAATATCAGCAGTTGGATGCTGCCGCAACGTTAGAGAGTTGCGGCCGGCTTTGCCCTCGCTGACAACCGGATGATGACTTCTTGCCCACTTCCTGTTCCGGATTCTGGAATTGGGAGGAGAGTATGGGAAATGCCGGCATGTGGATTTACCCGGAGGACGGCCATGATCCTTGATGAACAGTACTGCTCCTTCGATGACCGCAAGGGGATGCTCTCTGTGGACCTCCAGGACTTCATCGGCCAGAGGTCCGGCCTGTTGCGCATTCATCCTTGGGGAGGGGCGGTTCTCGTCGAACGCCTGAGTGAGGACGGGGAAGGCTGGGAGGAGGCCAGTTTCGATTGCCTGGTTGTTTCAGACGAGGTGGACGCCTTGCCCTCGTCTCACCCGATGCGCCGATACGCGGAGTCTATCCCGGACTGGGCCAGGCGTTGCGTCCGGCAGTTCGGCATGAACCAACTGCCTCTGTTGCGCATTCTGAGCATCAACCCCAAGGCTGCCCAGTTGGCGCGCCATGCGCCGCTGGTGTTCTGGATGCTGCCCGCGTGTCTCCCGACGGAATTCGACAGGAGCGAAGTCTTGGCCCTAACGGCCAAGACAAGGCGGGAAATCCTGCTCCACGCGATAGGAGATGGAACGAAATCATTGCTGAAATTCATCAGCAAGATTCGCAATCTCACCTTCGATCCGCTCGATTTCGAATTGCTCACCATCCTGTTTGCCTCGCCGGATTGGAAAAAACTACGGCACCTTGAGGCGTTGAACTGGGATGTTCTCAAGGTGTTCGCGAGGGAGAAGGGATGGTTCGAATACTCAGGGATTCGAAGCCTGATACATGGAGAGGACTCGGTCGAAGTAATTCGTGAAGTCACTCTCTGGCGGAGGCTTACAGCTGACGTCTGCAGATTGGCGCACGTGATGCGTCAGCCGGATCCATCCACCGATTTGAAGCGCTTGCAGAGTTTGCGTCAGCTTCAGGCGCTGCATGACTCCCTGGCCGCCCGGCTCAACAGCCAACGGAAGGCGGAGTTCGAAGAGCGCTATGGCAAGCCGTTCCCCCCTCCTCCGATACCAGGCAATGACGCTATCCAGCCTATAACCAGCGCGGGGGATTTGTTTCAAGAAGGCGTTGCCATGCATCATTGCGTTGGCAGCTACGTTGAACGGGTTTTTGCTGGAAAGTGCTTTATCTATCGTGTGCTGTCTCCTCAAGCAGCGACTCTGGAGCTGCTCATAACCGCGGACGGGAAGCTGCGCCTGGGGCAACTCAAAATTGCCTGCAACGGTCAGCCGACTGAGGACACATTCACGAGCGTGCGCCGGTGGCTCGATGAAGGCGTCGGAAAGATTGCCCGGTAAATGACTGTATGGATTTTCCAGGCTGACGCCTTGAGGCGCCGGCATGCTGGGTTCGATACGCGGAGGGTAACATGCACATCCCGAAAGTGCTGCCCACAAGAATCCTGGGCGCGTGCCTGTATGGGGACGGGGTTCTACAACTGGACACGTTTCATCTGACCCCGCAGCGTTGGAGGATATTGCCATGGGATGCCGGCCTGGAGATCTGGCTGCGTGAGAAGAATGAGTGGACGATGCAAACGGTTCCACCGGAAGTCATCCTTGTTCACGCATCGACTCGCATACGTGCATCGGCTGCCATAAAAGAGTTCGTCGCCTCTCTCCCGCTCGCAACGCGAGAGGCCGTGGGAAGGTTTTCATGGCGACAGTTGGCTCTTCTGAGCCTGAGCAGAAGGTCGGCGCGGTTTTTGGATCTCCTCTGGAACTGCCCGCCCCTGGCATGGATGCTTGCCGATGCTTTCGCGAGGGGAATCATCCCAAACGCGGAGGTGATGAACCTTGCATCGTGCAAACGTGCGGAAATCGTCAGAAGGCTCACAGGTCGGTCAGTGCCGGGGCAGCTAGGACTGCTTGGCAAAGTGGTGATCAAAGACGGTTCACTGAGCGAGTTGGAAGCCCTCAAAACTGCGATGAGCCGGGACCAAGTACCCTGGGTCCTCAGACACGCGCAAAGCGTGCCGCTGACCAACCTTGAGCCTCTGTTGTCAAGTGGGGCATTCCTGGCGAGCCGATTCACAAGGTTTGAGGCCGAGGCACAGCAATCCCCTCATGCGTTGAGGATAGCAATGGCCTTGGCCCGTGACTGCGTGGCCATGGCCGGCGAGTTGGGTATTGCGGACGGACAAAGGATTGTCATGCAGGCCGGGAGTGTGGCCGCTCTCAGAAAGTTGCATGATGCTTGGCAGGGGCGTTTTCTGGCGGAGTGCAAGCACGCTGAAGGGCCTCCCGGAAAACGACCGCCTCTCCCGGTGGAGCCGGTTCGTGCGCCGATTGACGGAGACCGGTTTCAGGGCAGGGGCCCTGGCCCGGAGGCCGAACGGATTCAACCTCAGCCGGGTCCGGCAGAGGTACACTATCCTCCACCGCCCTTTCCCGGCTCCGACGCCATCCAGCCGATTACCTCCAGGGCGGAATTACGTCGGGAGGGGGCCGAAATGAGGCACTGCGTCGGCAGCTACCACTCCAGGGTGTTGTCAGGAGAGTGCTATATCTACCGGGTCCTGTCTCCGACACGGGCCACTCTCGAACTCCGGCTCGGGAAAACAAAACGTATAGGCCAGATCAAGGGTTATGCGAACAGGAAGGTAAGCGACATAACGAGGGCTTCTATTCGTGCCTGGTTCAAAGGTTGTCTCGTTGATCTCCTGCACAAATAGTCAATTGCCCTTGCTCGAATCGAGCCAATACGAACTGTACGTGGCAACCATGACCACGCACCCCCTCACGTTGAGGACAGATCTGCGAGCAAATCATGGCTGGGCTGGCTTGTCAGATCCGGAGGATAGTCGAGGTGGTGTCGCAATACATCGCCCCTCCTGCTGCGATGGGAATAGTATTTGCTGTCATTCTCTGCGACATGTAGAAGGTCAAACCAGCAACCATATCATTAATTGCCTTGATGGATGCATATTTGTATGAAATTGATTTCATATGATGCAAGATAGGTCAGTTGTACTCCAGGAAGTCTGAGCCGTGTTAACGATACGCCACGGTTCAAGTCTGTTCTGTGTGAAAAATTCCATATATGCTGGGAGTACTTTGGGCATAAACAGACTGTGAGTCGTTTGGAATAGGCCAGGCAAATGGGAAGGTCGCAGTGATAAACAAAACGACCCATCGCTGTGAGTCGTCTTGAGATTTATGCGTAGTGCCGCGCAATGTGGTTATAAATGCGTATACAGGGATTAAAAGTTCAGTGTTTTGTTTGGTGTGGTTGTAGTACATTTGTAACAGTGTATGGATGGGTAAGACAAATATAATTGAGCACTGATATGGCGATGCATTGCTTTATACCCAGAAAAATGGTGGTGTATGCATTCGCCATAAAGCTGGTGTAATATGTCGTGGGCTGTTCTGGGTTCTGCAAGGTGTGGACGACATTCAATGCGATATCGATCTCGGGCAGCACTTGTCGGGCAGAACACGCTGGCTGCAAAGCCATAAGCTGCGACTCGTTGGACGAAAATTTCGAGAACATCCCCCTTGTTTTAATGCGGGCATTCAATCTAATGTAATCTCATCGTCGTTGATGATGGTGGTCTAGGGGTTTCCGTGTGATCGGATTGTACGAATTTGCGAGGCGTTGGCGTCGTGGAGATGGTGAGTGCGTTTATGTTCCTGCACTTTCAATGGTTGCGTATACCTAACATAAGGACACAGCATGAACGGCTTTGATCAACTGTTTTCACTGGCTGTACCCCCCATCGTCCTGCTCGTTATTTCCGCGTTTACGGCAACACTCCTTATCGTCCTCCTTTTCAGGGCAAAGCCTGTTGATCTTCAGCCAGTCACCAGCGAGATCCAACTCGTGGGCAAGGAGCTGGAGAGGATTGAAAGGGCCCTCAAGGACGAAATTTCCAGGAGCAGGGCAGAGTTGGCCCAGATGGCCAAGGGGCAGAGGGAGGAACTCTCCGGCCTCCTGGCCAAGTTCGGGGATGGAGTGCTCTCCCGAACAGCCGAGATGGCTACGGAGCAAAAGGATCGTTTTGACGGCTTTGCTTCCCGGATCGACAAGCTCGTCTCGACCACGGAATTGCGCCTTGAGCAGATCAGGGAGGTCACGGTCCAGGCATCCCAGGAATTGCGCAAGGAAGTCATGGAAAGCGTCAGGGTCCTCGCGGAATCACTGAACTCCCAAATGGCCTTGCAGGCCAAGACGCAGGGGAGTCAGCTGGATGCCTTCTCTTCGCGGATAGATAACCTCGCTCAGACGCTTGCAGCCCGCGTGGACAGCCTCACCCAGGCCACAGAGCAAAGGCTTGACGGCATCCGCGAGGAGATCTCCCTGAGTTCCAAGGGTCTCAGAGAGGAGACGGTCAACAACCTCACCGTCATAACGACCAAGGTCGGCGAGATGCACAAGGGCAATGACCTGAGGTTCGACGCGCTCCGCTGCGCCTTGGAGAATCAGCTGAAGCACATCCTGGAGACAACCTCCCAGAAGACTGACCAGATGCGGCAAGTGATAACGGACAACGCCAAGCAGGGCCGCGAGGAGATGGGCAAGGGACTGCAGACGTTTGGAGAGTCCCTGGACGCCAGGATGAACAAGCTGACCGAGTCGAATGAACAGAAGATGGAGGCTCTGAGGGGCATTGTGGAGGCCAAGCTCACCCAGTTGCAGCAAGACAACGAGACCAAGCTCGAGCAGATGCGCAAGACCGTGGATGAACAGTTGCACGGAGCCCTGGAGAAGCGCCTGGGCGAAAGCTTCAAGCTCGTGAGCGACCGCCTTGAACAGGTCCACAAGGGCCTGGGAGAGATGCAGAACCTAGCCACAGGTGTTGGCGACCTCAAACGTGTCCTGACCAACGTCAAAGCCCGCGGAACATGGGGCGAGGTGCAGCTGGAGCGTTTGCTGGACCAGATTTTCAGCCCCGGCCAATACATGAAAAATGTCTGCACGAAGGAAGGCAGCAGGGAGCAGGTGGAGTTCGCAGTGCGTATCGCCGGGAGAAGCGAGGATGACAGCGAGATGCTGCTCCCCATCGACTCCAAATGTCCAGTCGAGGACTATGAACGTCTTCTTGCCGCTCTTGACGCGAATGATCTTGTTCAGGCCGAGGCTTCCAGCAAGCAACTGGAGAACCGGTTGAAGCTCTGCGGCAAGGACATTCACGACAAGTACCTCAATCCGCCCAAGACCACTTCATACGGTGTCATGTTCCTGCCATCCGAAGGGCTCTATGCCGAGGCCCTCAGGCGCCCTGGCCTAGTCGAGACCCTGCAGCGCGAATACAGGGTTGTGATTGCCGGCCCGACGACCCTTGCCGCCATCCTGTCCAGCGTCCAGATGGGCATCGCCATAAACCAGATCACCAAGCGATCAACTGAGGTATGGAAGATCCTCGGGGCCGTGAAGGTCGAATTCAAAAAATACGGGGATACGGTCGACAAAGTCCGTAAGAGCATCACTGCAGCGGCAAACAACCTTGAATCTGTTTCGACGCGTTCCAGAGCGATTGAGCGGAAATTGCGTAGTGTCGAGGAGCTCCCCGAAGCCGAGTCGCAGGGTGTCCTTGAGGACTTGGTGGTGGAAACGGAAGCTTGTGAGGAGATGAGTTGAAACCCAGGGCGCCGCGCCATGCTGTGATTAACTCTTGAGTCTGGACACATGCAATTGATAGCAGGTGTCCTGGGGTGGTGGGCAATGGAGGGCTTCTCGATAAGTGCCAGGTTCGCGGCCAGATACTACCTGTCTAGGAGGGGTCGCGCCTCAGTCTCCTGTGTGTAAGTCAAAGTTCAACCTTCAGCATAAAGGGCGCATCAGGTATTAGTTGTGCAGGCTGCTTGTGTTGGGGGCCAGTCAAGTGGTTGTGGTCGCAGATGGTCTTTATGTTAGAATGGTGTCTGCATCGGGTTGTGGGGCCAGCGTTAGTGATTACAGATCTAGCACGGCGAAGATGGTAGGAGGCAATCTGTGTGAAGCGCGCGATGGGGCGCTGTGTTAGGTATAAATTGTTGACTGGTCAAAAAAGATCGGCCTGACTTCTATTAGTTCAGGAGTGTTCAATTTTTTTACGTACATAGTCCTTGTGCTGTTTAATTTTTGGGCGCCTGACATGCCCAGGACTGCTTGCGAATCATAGTGGCTGGGGAGATAAAAGCTTACGCGTGTAAACATGTTTTGGTTTGTAAGTCTGTCTAGCATGCTTGAGTCAGGGCGTTGTGTTGCGACGATAAAGCTGATACCAAGTGCTCTTCCTGAACCAGCGTGCTCAATCAACATGTTCTTGCACTGCTCAGACACTGTGCCTTTGAGGCTTCTCCAGATTTCATTGATTTCATCCATGATTACAATAATTGGCAGCAATAAGTCGTGATTCCGGTTTTCCATCTGCATTTTTTTGTTATGCGAAATGTAGTCCCTTGACCTGCTCTCAACAAGCATTCTACGTCTGTCGTCAATTATCATTTTTATTACCTGAAAACCAAATCCTAATTCCTCTGGATATAGTGATATATCCTGAAGAAATTTGTCTCCGATATAGCCTATGAACTCAACTTTTTTGGCGTCAAAGAGTATGATGGATATATTTTGTTCTCCATACTTTAATCGCAGGGACATGATGATGCCGTGCAGAAGCATGCTTTTGCCGGACCCTGTGGCGCCTCCTATTAGTATGTTGTTTTCGTGGGAAAGGTCATGGGTGCATAACGTTCCGGCCGGTTGTCTTCCGAGTAGAATTTGTACGTCGCCGTCTTTGCTGTTCATATACTCCGCTAATGTGTGCATATCTTCGTAGTTGTATGTTTTGTTGTTTGGCGATGGGACGATTGCTGTTAGAGACTCTTCGCATATGTCATGCATGTCCACTTGGACACCGCGAAAAATGCTTATTAGTATTTTTATCAATCTGATTTTGTCGTCATTGACCTTGGCTAATGTTCTAATAATGTAACCATTGCGTGCAATGTTGTTTAATTTCAGAACAAAATGTTCAATGCCAATCAATGTGAATAAATTTTCAAGCGTCTTCTCTTCCTGTCCAGCAAAGAAGCGATGGAATGCCTTGCTGATATAGAAGCGTGCGTGCTTGATCAATTTTGAGTAATAATTTGGCATTTGAGCGGTCCTTTTGCTGGCCATGTTAAGCGCAAATTGACGTCAACAGTCTCGTGAAAGTGCCGCGTCTAGGGAGTCACGTCGGTTACTGGCTAATGCGTCTTGAAAAGTTACAACATTTAAATTGTTTACCATGTTTCACTTTTGCCCAGCCCTTCTGTTTGGATATATTAATCCCATGCTGACGCCCTGTAAATCATGTCCAAATGTATTTAAGGAGTGCGCTTTAACTCGTGAGTTCAGTCTCCGACACAGGCAGCCCTCTAAATCCGACTCCTCCTACCCTCTATCCTGCTCCTGGTTTGGTGAGCGGTTGCGCTAGCTGAGTTTTCGTGGCTGATTCTGAGGAGGAGATCGGCCATGAAACGACGCAAATGGACTCCAGGGCAGAAGGCGCTTTTCGTCCTTGAAGGCCTTCGAGAACGGCCAGTCGGCGAGTCGTGCAACGAGTACGGCATTCCCCTGACGTAGTATTGCCAGTGACGTGACAGCCTCCTCGGCAACGGCCACCTTGGGCAAGCGTACCCACCGGGTTGAATATGAGACTGCCAAGCTTAAAGGTTTGGTCGGCGAGTTGACCCTGTAGCTAATATACAGACGGGTGGCCGTGAAGTGGCGCGGCTCATATGCCAAGTTCGAAGTCCGAAATCCCGAACTGCGTGATCGGATTCGCGTGCTCAAGGCTGATCCCCCGTTCTTGGGCTACCGGCGTATATGGGGCCATCTGCGCTTTGTTGATGAACTGACCATCGGCAAGAACAGGGGGGCATCAACTCTTGAAGTATCATGGCCTCGCGGTTCGAAGCAGTCAGTTGTTCAAGGCCAAGCGTAAACCGACCAGCAACAAGCCAAGGCCTACAAGGCCAAATCAGTGGTGGGGCATCGACATGACCAAGGTGATGATCGAAGGCTTCGGCTTGGTCTACAGGGTGATCGTGCTGGGCTGGCACACAAAGAAGGTCGTTAGGCATTATGCCGGTTTGCAGGCCGGGGCGTGGCGCTGTCGGCTACCCTGAACAAGGCCGTGAGCCGCCAGTTTCCCGAATTCGCGCGGGGAGCTGGCCTCAACCTGATGTCCGACTAAGACTGGCAGCTGACGTCAGTGAGATTCATGAAGACCGCTGGTCCACTGGCATCAACTAGGTTTCCGCCCGCTAACCCAACCCCAAAGGCAAAGCGGATACAGGGCGCTTTATACGCATGTTCAAGGGACATCTGTCCTGGATCAACGAGTGTACGGACTCGGGGATCTACCTGGAGGCATTGTATCGCTGGATCGCCGGAACCAATGAACACTGTCTGCACTCGACCTCTGCTACTGATCGCCGGAGCACTTCGAGGCAGAGCGGCTCAGCTGCGAGACTCACTTAGCGGACGCTTGCCAAGCAAGAGACAGTACAACCCGATCCAAATCTTGAGTAGTCGGGTCAATTCACATGCACGAGGCCGTCGTTCTCTATGTTCTGCGGAAGGAGCACGAGGGTTTCCTGGATCGACAAGGAGGGCCGCTCGATGGACTTTTCATCCTTCCGTAGGAGCTTTGCCGGCCACGCCATGTAACACCTGTACTGATTATTAGTGTGCAGCCAAGGGGGAGGAGGTCATGGGGTGGCATGGCCAATAGGGGCCACGTTGGCGCCCCTTCCGTACTGTGTCATGGAGGCCTCGAAGGCTCGCGTGGCCCTGGCCGCGCCCTCAGGGCTCAGGTGGCCGTACCGGGCGGTCATGGTCGGGGTTTTGTGGCCCATGAGCTTGCCTAGCGTGTAGAGGTCTGTACCGGCGAGGACATGCCAACTGGCGAACGTGTGGCGGAGGGTGTGGAAGCAGACGCGCTCCCGGGAGTCTTCACGGCCTTCGTTGAGGCCAAGTTCTGTGACTGCCCGTTTGAACGTGGAAGGCGCCTCTGGACGGACGCCGCTTGTCTTCATCCCTTCGTGGCGCGATGCAATGCCTTTCCAAGGACGTAGTGGTGGGCGAGGGAACAGGATTCCGGAGTCCCCTTCAGCGGCACGTGCTTGGAGCATCTCGTGTACGCTCTTGGTCATTGGTACGATCCGATCCCCGTGCTTGGTGTCCAAGAGGGTCAGAACCTTTCTTGTGAGGTCAACGTTGTTCCAAGATAGGGCGGCGATCTCGCCAAACCTGAGGCCGCAATGAAGAGAAAGGAGGGCCATGGCGTATGTGTCTTGGCTAGTCGACGCGAGGGTCTCTAAGAGCGCATTAGCCTCCGCGTGCTCAAGGTAGCGTAGCCTGGCGTTGTTCACCTTGGGCTTCTTCACAAGCTTGGTGGGCGAGTCCCCTTCGTAGAACCCTGTCCGTCGGGCATGGTTGTACACTTGGCGCACGACGGCCAGGGCATACTCGATTGTGCGGGGCTTGAGCTTGGCCTTCGCCATGGTTTGCTTGAGGCGTTCAAGGTCCACCGCGCCGATCATGCGCAGAGGGCGGCTGCCGATGGCTTTGGAAATCCAATGGCGGAAGAGAGAATCCTCGCGGACGAACGAAGAGGCTTTCTTGTCCTGACTGGCGTGGGGAGCGTAATGAGTAGTGAAGAATTCGTAGAAGGTCAGGGCTTCCCGGATTTTCCTTGCTTCTGCCTCAAATCGGGCTTTGCGATCCGCCTCGGCCTGGGCGCGCTTCTCTGCCAGGGTTGCCGCGCCCTCGCCGGTTCTGTGGGCTTCCTTGAGTTTGGACAGTTCAAGCGTTGCTTTCTGGGCGGTCCAACCCTGGCTTGCCCAGCCCAGGCCCTCTTCATGGCGCTTGCCATCCACCCGATAGCGGATGGCGAAATACTGGTCAGGCTTGATCCCGTGTTTCCGTGTCGGGTGCTCCCGGTATCTGACGCCTTCATGTTTCGACTGGTGCCACGTGTAGCCCATCTGGCCCCCCCATGGGATTCTCAATCCCTTGAACTCTGTCCCCCACCTGTCCCCCAAAATATGAGGAAGCAGGGTGTTTCAGGGTGAAGTAATGTGAAGGTGGATAGGCTGGAAAGCGTTGTCAGTCAACGGTTCATCTGAATTTTAGTGAACCTGTGTGAAGCAGTAAGATAAGGACTTAAAATCCCTCGGAGGCAACTCCTTGTCGGTTCGAGCCCGACCTCGGGTACCAAATACAATCACGATTTCAGGCCAATTTCTCGAGATGGGAAATTGGCCTGCTTGATTATGGGACTACCTGCTTCCAAGAAGAGCGGAGCAAGCCGGAGCTAGGCGTGGCGAGTTTCTGCAAGCGCGGCCCCGCTCAAGACAGGTCGCTGCTCACTGACAAAATGATTGGGCAAGCAAAGCCTGGGCTTCCTTGTTGCCTCCCTCGGCAGCCAACGTGAGCCATTTAGCGCACTCCACCGGATCGGCCTTAACTCCCCAGCCTCCGGTGGCATATTGCTTGGCTACCTCAACTTCATGCGGAGCGGCTGGGTTCTCTCCGTCGCCGAGAACTGTCGGAAGGCTTACACCACAACGCCCAAACCAATAGATTGCCTCTGCATCGTTTATATCGATTCCAGCTTGTCCGAGAGCGTAGATTTCACCCAGCAGGCGTTGCGCCGTGCGTTCACCAAGAAATGCTAACGGCTTCAGGTAGTAAACAGCGGTATTGCCGTCACCTGTTTTGCGTGCCATCATACCAGCGTCCTTCATCTTGCTGCTGGTTATAACCAGCAAAGCGATGACTGCCAGGACTGCAATGCCAATAAACGTGTAGCGAGCAATACGCTTTATTACGGTGCCACCGTTCACCTGCTGCCTCCGCTGTCTTTTTCAACATCTTAGTGGCTCACCAGTAATGAGATTCCGCGTCTTCATTTATCAACGATACATCATTCTGAACATGACGCCGAGCCAGAAGGCTCGACATACTCTCCCCCTCAGGGATTCATGGCCAGGTTCTGGGCGTGTTCGGCCAGGAACCGGGCGTACCCCGGTTCCAGGCTCCTCGAAGAGAACAGGTAGACCGCCCCTGAGCTGGTGGTCGTGAAGGCGATGTCCTCGAAGGCGGGGTTTTCGGCCATGGCCCGAAGGGCCTCGCCGATCTGCTCCGGGGTGAGCCCGAAGGGCTCGGCCTCGAACAGTTCCACGGGCACCGGGCGGGGATATTCCCGCGAGTTGGCGCGGATCTCCTCGGCCATGAGCAGCGTAGGGCTTGCCTTGCGGTCCATGATCCCGGCGTAGGTGGCGCTGAGCAGGGCGGGGTCGTGGTAGCGCGCCGCGCCGTCCGCCCCGGCGAAGGAGGCCAGGCCCGCATGGGCGCGCAGGGCCGCCTCCGCCCTTTCGCCAGCATCCGGCGCGGAGACGTCGAAGCCTTGCGCGGTCAGCGCCTCCAGCGTTTCGGCCGCCGACACGGCCCGGCCCTGGCGGCTGGCCTCCCTGACGGCCTCGGCAACGGCCTCTTCCCAGTCCTTGCCGCCGAAGTTCATCCCCGGGTTCCCGGCGTCAGCTTGAGATTCTGCATCCTCCTGCCCACGTCCTGGAGGCCCAGCCGGGCGTAGGCTTCCATGGTGGGGGCGCCCGTGGCGCGGTCCCAGTCCATGACGTCGTAGAACAGGTCCATGGCCTTGGCGATGTCCTCACGGTCCATGCGGATGGTCCCCTTGCTGAAGGGGGCTGTGCCGTTGGCGTCCTTGAAGATCCAGTCGGGCACGCGGTCGTGGCTGGAGCGCGGGTCGGGCTCGCCCATGTCGCGCTGGGTGAGGGCACGGTGCAGCACGAAGATGCGCTCGCCCATCTGGTCCAGCTCCTCCCGGCTGGTTTTCAGGCCGGTGGCCAGGCTGAAGAACTTCGACTCCAGGCTGTCGTCGCCGCCGTAGCCGCGCTCCTTGAGCGGGGAGGCCACCCAGGGGCCCATCCAGTTGCACAGGCCCAGGGAGTCGTGAAGCTCCTTGCGGATGAGCGACCACTTGGCCCTGCGCGCCTTGTAGACGTTGGCGGGGGTGTAGTCGCCCACGGCGTCCACCGCCTCGGCCGAGCCCCAGGTCTCTGCGGCCAGCCGCTTCTGCACCGCCAGGGGCAGGCCGTTGCGCACGAAGTTGACGTGCGAGTGGCATTGGGCGTCGCGGTTGTACTGGGTGTTGATGATCACGCCGCACTGGCCGTCGTCCTCGTTGGCGTGGTGCTTGGGGTGGCCCATTTTCCAGTAGGCCGTCTCCTTGTCCTGGCTCCAGTCCCGCTCCGTGATGGACCAGGTTGTGAACAGCCCCGCCGTGCCCTGGCTGAGCACCTCGCCCAGCTCCCCCTGGCGGTTGGCGATGCGTGGGATCATGTCCAGCAGGAAGGCGGGGTCGCCGCTCTCATACTTGTCCCAGGGGATGGAGTCGTATTCCTTGGCCCCAATCTTGGCTTTGAGCGTCCCGTCGTAATAGAGCTTGATGAGGTCGCGCTGGAGCTGGCCGTAGTTGCACCAGAGGCCCAGGTCGTCGGCGAGGTGCATGCCCAGCATGCAGGCCTCCAGCGAGGTGTGGCTCTTGTCCCCGGCGGCGAGCTTCTTGAAGAAGCCGCGCCCGAAGAGCAGCCCGGCGCAGGTGTTCTGCCCCATCTCCCCCACGCCGTACTTCGCCGCCACGGAGGGCACCTTGACGATGGTGTGGCAGCGTATGGGGCAGCCCGTGCATCCGTTGCCGCGCACCGTGTACTGCCAGGCGTTGGCGCCCAGGTAGAAGGCCGCGCTGTTGGTGCGGTAGGCGATGCGGTTGAGGTCGCGGATGTTGCCGGTGATCTCCACGGGGGGCTCGGCCGCGCCCCAGCGCCTGCCCGGCTCGCCCACCCAGCGGGAGCCGGGGTTGTAGTATTCCGACTGGGGCGTGGGGAAGCTCGGCACCACATGCTGGTTGTTGCCGCCCAGGATCGAGAGGTGGAACTTGATCAGACGCTCCCACTCGCCCTTGTCCCCGGCCAGGCGCACCGCGCCGTCGCCCTGCACGGCCACGGCCTTGAGGTTCTTGGAGCCCATGACGCCGCCCACGCCGCCCGCCGAGTGGGAAACGGAGTTGGCCACGATGGCCATGGGCGCGAGCTTCTCGCCCGCCTGGCCGATGGCCGCCACGGCGCAGTCGCCGCCCATCTCCCGGCTGATATCCAGGGTGGCGCGGCGGATGCCCTCGCCCCAGAGGCCGCGCGCGTCGCGGATGCGCACTTGGGAGTTGCTGATGCTGATCCACACCGGGCGGTCGGCCTTGCCTTCGACGATCAGGGCGTCGTAGCCCGCGTACTTGAGCTTGGCCGCAAACTGCCCGCCCATGTGCCCGGAGCCCACCAGGGGCTTGGGCCAGCAGGTGGGAAAGATGGTGGTCACGGCCGTGCGCCCGTTGCACGGCACGCCCGTGCCCGCGAGCACGCCGGTGGCGAAGACCAGCTTGTTGGCCGGGTCGAAGGCGCCCGTGCCGGCGGGGACCTCGTCCCAGAGCACGCGGTATCCGATGCCCGTGCCGCCCAGCACGCCCTGGTATCTCTCAACGGTGCTTTCGGTGCTGATTCTGCCCGTGGAGAGGTCCACCCGCAGAACTTTCCCGGCAAAGCCTCCTGTAGCGCTGGCCATGGGGAACTCCTTGCCGTCCTACTTCGAGGCGGCGCCGATGCGTCCGGGAACGTGGCATTCCAGGCAGGATGCGGTCTTCTCAGACGTTATCAGGGCCAGGGACGCGGCCCTGGCCGGGGCCTCACGGGTCGTGTCGCGCCAGGGGACGTAGCGCAGGGCGTCGGCCGGGCAGGCCTCCACGCATTTGGGGCTGCCGCCGCACAGGAAACACTTGGTTGTCTTCTGGGTTTCTTCGTCGAAGACGAGCATGTTCCAGGGGCAGGAGCGCTGGCAGAGTTTGCAGCCCACGCAGGCCTGGCCGTCCACCACGCGCGCCCCGGTTGCGGGGTCGAGGCGGATCGCGTCGTTTGGGCAGGCCGAGGCGCAAGGCACGGGGTGCGGGCATTGGCGGCAAACGCCCTGGACAACCAGCCCGTTGCCCCAGGCCCCCTGCGCGCCGCCCGGCCCACCGGGCCCGAAATTGAGGGAGCGCGCTATCTTGATGCGCGCCAGCGACGGCTGGGACCTGCCCTCGTTGTACTCCACGCAGGCCAGCTCGCAGCGCTGGCAGCCGACGCAGCGGGTGGGGTCGGCCAGGATCATGCCCTTGGCGCTGTCCAGGATCACCAGCGGCGCGTCCGCGCCCAGGGCCTCGCAGAGCCCCATCGCGGTGATCGCGGCGGCAGTGGACGCGGACAGGAGCAGGAACCCCCGCCGGGAAAGCGCTTCCCCCAGCCCCGCGGCGCGGGCGGCCTCGCGGATGCGCGTGATGTCGAAGTCGCGGTCCATGCCACCTCCGGCCTGAACGGCTCAAGGCTGGCTCCCGGGGCGGCCGGGCTTGGCCTTTCCGGTCAATGTCTGTAATCCCTAGCGCAAGCAAGCCCGGCAGGCAATCTCGGGCCGGCGGAGCGAACATGACCACGGATCTCCCTTTTGATGTGCTTGAGTACCGCGACGGCGTGTTCCGGACGGCCCGCGTGCGCGCCATCCGCGAGGTGCCGTTGCGCATCGTGGTCAACGGGCGGGAGCTCGTGCGGCTCATGTTCACCGGGGCCCACCCGCGCTTCCTGACGGCGGGGTATCTGCTCTCCTGCGGGCTGATCGAGGCTGCGCGGGACATCGCCTCCCTGGACGTTGAGGAAGGCCCGGACGCGCTGGAGGCCCGCGTGGCGCTGCGGACCAGCCTGCCCGAGACGCACTCCCTGAGCGTGACCTCGGGGCTCGGGCGCGTGGTGCGCGGCGCGGAGCCGCTGCCGCAAACCCCGCCGCCCCTGCGGAAGGGCTGGGTGGACCCGGCGGCAATCGTTCGACTGGCTGAGGAACTGCACGCCCGGTCGGACCTCTACCGGCTAACCCGCGGCTGCCACAACTCCTCGCTGTGCTCGGCCGGGGAGATGCTCCTGTTCCGCTCCGACATAGGGCGCCACAACGCCATCGACACCCTGGCGGGCCAGTGCCTGCTGGAGGGGCTGCCCACCGGGGACAAGATGATCGTGAGCACCGGGCGGGTGGCCTCCGAGATCGTGCACAAGGCCGTGCGGGCGGGCATACCGGTGCTGGCCTCCACGGCTGCGGCCACGGCCCTGGCCGTGGAGGCGGCGCGGGAGCACGGGCTGACGCTCATCGGCAACGTCGGCGCGGGCGGCTTCCGGGTCTACAACGACCCTGGCAGGCTGGCCGGCTAGGCCCGGCCCCGGATGCAACGATCTCAATTGATTGCAGCCGGCGGGGCGCCATTCGCTCCCCGTTGGGGCTGAGTTCTTGCGTGCGCGCTTGATGGCTCTCGTCGCCCCACGTCCTGATTGTGCGGTCCGCATGGCTGGCCCATTTCGGGCGGCTCCAGTCCTTGGGGATGGAGTAGTCCGTCATGGAGTCGGTCCGAGCCGCGCGTTGCTCCATACCCCACCTCAACGGGCATCCCTTAACGGGGATGGACCCGAGCCCACCTGACGCCCCCTCCTGGGAACTCCTGGCCGCGCTTCATTTTCCGGAAGCCCTCGCTTTGTTGGGTCTGGAGTATATGCAAGCAGCCCCCATGGTGCTATGCGGTCCGCGACAGCAAGTGTAGGCGTGGCTTCGAAATTCGTAAGGGTGGCGTATGAAGTTCGTCGGGTCGATGTGGGCCGCCGTATGCCTTGTATTGATGCTTGCCGCGCCAATCCGGGCACAGGCATTGAAAAACGTGCTCGTCGTCTACGACGGAGCAGGGACCGGGGCCTGGAATGGCGAGCTTTCCACGACGCAGTTGAAGAATCTTCTCAGCCATTTCAACACGGAAGTGGTCTCGCATCCGGTCGACGCCTATGCGCCAAACGAGTCAGCCAACTATGATGTCGTGTTTTACCTGGGCACGACATTCAACGCGACACTGAATCAGAACTTCATTCTCGATGTATTGAATACGAACACCAAGCTGGTCTGGATCAATTACAATCTGCACAAGATCGCCTGGGGCTCCACGCAGGCGCAGTTCCAGGCCAGGTTCGGGCTTTCCTACGTGAAATCCGTCAACTCGGCCGAGTGGTCCCGCGTGGAATACAAGGGGACAGACCTGCCGCGAAACGGCGGGGATCTGGCCGTCGTCACGATGGAGGATCGCGCCGACGCGGAGGTGATCGCCCTGGCGAAGAGCGCCGGTGAAACCACGCCCTACATCCTGCGCTCGAAAAACCTCTCTTTCGTTGCGGACAACCCCTTCGACAACGTGGTGTACGCGGACAGGGCGCTGGCCTTTTGCGACATGCTGCACGACGTGCTGGAGAGCGGCGTGGCCGAAAAACACCAGGCCGTGCTGCGCATCGAAGACGTGCACACCCACCAGGACCCGGCGCAGCTCAGGGCCATCGCTGACTACCTGCATTCACGCAAGATCCCCTTCGCCATCAGCGTGATCCCCCAATACGAGGACCCGCGTCACGTCTACGAGAAACCCTACTCCTCCACCTGGTCCGACGTGCCGGAGGTGCTCGCGGCCGTGCAGTACATGACCAGGCGGGGAGGCCGCGTGATCATGCACGGCTACACCCATCAGTACTCAAACGCGAAAAATCCCGAGACCGGGGTCAGCGCCGACGACTGGGAATTCTACCGGGTCACGCGCAAGGCCGACGGGTCCACGCGGTACGTGGGCTTCATCCCGGAGGACAGCGAGCAGTGGGCCACGGACCGGCTGACCCAGGGCCTGAGCCTGCTCAAGAAGAGCAACCTATACCCCGTGGCCTGGCTCACCCCCCATTATTTGGCCTCGCCCACGGATTACGCCGTGTTCAACCGCTTCTTTCCCCTGGCGTTGGACCGGGGGGTCTACTTCGTGCAGGATTCCAACGGGAAATATCAGTTCAGGGAGCAATACGCCCCCTACACCATCGACCGCGACGCCTACGGCACGAAACGGCTGCCCGAGACCTGCAACTACATAAGCCCGTACGAGTCGCCCCCGCGCCTTCCGGCCGACGCCATCGCGCTGGCCCGGCTGGTGAAGGTGGTTCGCGACGGCTGGGCCGGGTGCTACTTCCACCCCTTCATCGACGTTGCCTACCTCAAGGAGATGGTGGAGGGCATTCAGGCCGAGGGCTACACCTTCGTGCCGGTGGGCAAAGCGCCTCCGGCGGCCCCGGTGGGTGGGATAGCCGCATTGCTGCTTCAGGCGCAGTGAAGCCTTCGCCCGGGGAGCGGCTTGCCATCCGGGCGCATTCGCGTACTTTCCGTATCACTTCGCAACCCATACGGAGGGCGCATCCATGCTCAAGTTCTTCAGGAATCTCGTCCCGGCCCTGCTCTTGACCCTGGCCCTCTGCGGCCAGGCCTTTGCGGCCGAAGCCCAGGGCAAGTGGATCCACTACGGAAAGACCACCCTCAACGCCAACCAGCACGCCACCGTGAGCCTGCTCAACCCCATCGAAGGCGCGGACGAGGCCAAGGTGGCCGCCATGATCAAGGACGCGGGCGGTGCGCTCCCGCTGGTCATCGCCGTGCAGTTCTCGCAGCCCTCCATGAGCTTCTACACGCTCAACGCCCGCGTGAGCGACCCCAAGGCCGCCGTGGAGGCATCCCGCAAGGCCAGTCAGATGTACAAGAAAATCAAGGAATTCCTGAAGTCCGGCGAGACCTACCTCGAACTGGGCGAGTGAGCCCCGGCCCGAACGCGAAGCGGCGGCCCACCGTGGTGAGAGCCGCCGCATGAGAACTTCGGGCGAGCTTGCCACCGCGAACGCACTGGCTCGGATTGCCCGGGCCGATCAAGCGGCCGCATGTCCACCTCGGGCGAACCAGTTTCAGGGCTTGGGCAGCAGCCTGTGCGCGTCGTACAGCTCCAGGTGCTCGCGGAGCATCTCCGGGATGGGCAGGCCGTAGGGGCATTTCTCCAGGCACTCGCCGCAGTCCACGCACTGACGCACGCTCTCCATGGCCACCGCGCTGAAGGACGCGGCCGTCCGCGGCGACATGCGGATGGAGACCACCCGGTACATCATGGCCGGGGTGATGCGCACGCCCTGGGGGCAGGGCTGGCAGTATTCGCAGCGGTGGCAGAAGCGCCCGCCCAGCTCGCCCACGATGCGCTCCATCCCGGTCCGGGCCTCTTCGTCGAGCGCGTTGGGCGATTCGTAGAGGTCCAGCACCTCGTCCACGCCCTCGATGGTGTCGAAGCCGGGCAGGGGGATGCAGTCCGGGTGCTGGCGCAGGTAGGCGAAGGCGGTCCTGGCGCTGTCGATCATGCCCCCGGCGAAGGGTTTCATGGCCAGGTAGGCCATGCCCGCGGCCCGCGCCTTGGGGATGAGCTCGTCCAGGGCGGCGGTCTCGATGAAGTTGAGCGGGAACTGGATGGTGGCGAACAGACCGGTCTCCACCAGCCGGACGGCCATGGCCAGGTTGTGCGAGCTGATGCCCAGGTGCCCGATCTTGCCCGCGTCCCTGGCCTTGGAGAGAGCCTCGTAGGCCCCGCTCGGGGCCAGGAGGGCATCCAGGTCGGCATCCTGGGAGACCTGGTGGAACTGGTAGAGCTCGATGTGGTCCGTGCCGATCCTACGCAGGCTCGTCTCCAGCTGCTCCAGGGCCGGGCCGCCCTGGCGCTGGATGGTCTTGGAGGCCAGCACGACCTCCTGCCTGCGCCCGGCGACGGCCTTGCCGATCTTCTCCTCACTGTCGAGATACATGTGGGCTGTGTCGATGAAGTTCACGCCCCGGTCCAGGGCGTGCCGGACCACGCGCTGGGCCTGGCCGGAATCGAGCCGGATGATGGGGATGCCGCCGAAGCCGACCTCCGAAACCTGTATGCCCGTGCCGCCGAGCGGGATGTGGCGCATGGCTGCTCCTTGATGCCGGTGTGGCTGCCGCGTCCCGCCCTGCCGGGCGCTGCGCGGCTTTTCGCCACGTCATACGCCCGGTGCGGGCTCCCCGCAACAGACCCGGAGCCTTGCGAACGGTTGTTTCGCGGCGGGGAAGGGGCTACTGCTGCGTGCGTCACGACCTTTTGAGCGGAGAACAACCATGAGCGTCGCCATCCCCCCCGAACTCGACCGCATCTACCTGGCGGGCCCCCTTTTCTGCGAGGGCACCAGGGCCTGGCACCGGGCCACTAAGGCCCGCATAGAGGCCGAAACCGGCAGGGGGGTCGTCTGGCCCTACGAGCTGTTCGACCCGGAGGATATCCCCGGCTGGGGCCAGGATGCCCCTCGCAAGGTGATGGAGGCCTGCCGGGACGCCCTGGCCGTGTGCTCCCTGGTGGTGGCCCTGCTGGACGGCCCCCAGGTGGACGACGGCACCGCCTGGGAGATCGGCTTCGCCCACGCCCGCTGCATCCCGGTCATCGGGGTGCGCACGGACTTCCGCCTGGCGGGGGACGTGCCCGGCTCGCTGGTGAACGCCATGATCCAGGCCAGCTGCGAGCGGATCGTCACCAGCACGGACGAGCTGCTGCGGGTGTTGCGCGAGCGCGCGGCGGGCCGCCGGGGCCGGTGATCTTAGGCGTCCGGGTGTAACCCGGCGGGCGGCCGGGAGCGTCTAACGGGTGCGCGGCTCCCGCTCCGTTCCCTGACGCAACTCCCCTATCGCCTTGGGCGGGGGCCGCGCCTCGCCCACCCATTTCGCTGGATAGCATAAAAAAGGCCGGGAGCGTCGTATCGCTCCCGGCCTTCTTTCGTACTTGCCGCTGGCGGCTCAGTATCCCAGCCCTTTCTTGATGCACAGGTCCCGTGAGTGGTTGCAGTTGCCGATGCACACCGCCCGTTGCGTGGCGTTGGCGATGGTGTTGCAGTTGTTGGCGCAGCCAGTCCAGACGGTGTTGCAGTTCGCTTGCACGCGCTTGCTGCGATCGTGCTCGGGGTTGTATCCGCCGCCCCGGCGCTCGTAAATGACGGCGGGCGGCGGTGGCGGAGCGTAGTAGTAGGCCGGGGGCGGCGGTGGCGGGGCCGGGACGTAGTAATAGGCTGGCGGCGGTGGCGGAGGCGGCGGCGCATGCACGACGGTCACTTCCTGGGGGGGAGGCAGCACCTCGTAGTGGGTCTGGCCCTGCTTGTCCTTGTAGACGGCGCAGGCGCTCAGCAGCAACAGCACGCACAAGCCCGTGGCGATGGTCTTCATCGGTACTCCTTCACGATGCGTCGCACCCGACGCTTACACGGACGCGGGGCCGGGTTCACGTAGCGCGAAGCGGCCCGCTCCTACAACAGGGAAGTTGGGGTGCGCCGGCGGGGCGGGCGCGATTCATTCTGCCTTGGGGAGGGCGGAGGCGGCTGGAAGGGGCTTTTGAGCGCTGGAGGCGGTCTTGAGCGTCGGGCCGCCGCGAGAAGTCATGGCAAATGGTTCCGGTTGTGCTATGCTGATTGCAAGGCCTTCGCATGGGCCCGCTGCGGGGACCGCGGCGGAAGTTGCGCCTGGGCCGAAATCAACCCTCTCTCCAGGAGCGACGCCATGGTTTTCAACGTATCCTTACAGCCGATCATCTCATTGATGGCAGGCATCCTCATCCTGATCATGCCCCGGCTGCTGAACTACATCGTGGCCGTGTACCTGATCGTCGTGGGCATTCTCGGCCTCACCCACGGCAGAATGATGTGACCGCCCGGGGGGGCGGTCCGTCCGGCGCGTGATCCGGTTTCGCCGTCGAGGCCCGCCGGACGGGACGCCCGGGGCTGGACCCTCCGCCGCAAGGGCCGGGGTGCTCACTCCGTGGGCGCGGTCAAGGCCGGGAGGATGCCCCGGCGAGCGCCGTGCGGCTTGCACGGGGATTGCTGGCTGTCCTTCCGGATGAACTTCGGGAGAGCGGAGGGCGGGCTGTGAATCAGCAGGCGTTGTCGGCCGACTGTTCGTAGAGCGACTTGGACCAGGTCAGCGCCTCGCAGTAGGAACTGGCCAGGACGATGGGGTCCAGGCCCAGCGCCTGCGTCAGCCCGTCGAGCCTGCTCCAGTCTCCCGATTCGAAGCAGCGGGCGATGCTCAGCCAGTCGCTGTAGCGGTTCTTCTCGCCGCAGAGGGCGGCCTTGACCTCCTCATCCAGGGGCAGGGAGGCCACCAGTTCGCGCATGGGCGTATCCAGCATGGGCTCCAGCAGGGAGAACAGGCCCATGAGGAACAGCGTGTCGGGCGAGAATTCGCGCACGTTGTGGTTCGCGGCCGCGCGCTCCAGGAACTTGGCCCTGATGGAGGAGAGGTAGGGAAGCTCGGAGGTCTTGTCGTCTGGCATCACGTCGGAGAGCACCACCAGCCACAGCCAGTTCTTGATCTGCTGCCAGCCAAGCAGGCGGGTGGCGTGCTTGATGGAGTCCACCTTGTAGCGCAGCCCGAAGGCCAGGGAGTTGATGAAGGTCAGCAGCCTGAAGCTGATGGACACGTCGGCTTCGATGTTGCGGGTCAGCTCCTCCAGGTCCATGCCGTTCTTTTCCAGGGTGCGGTAGATGTTGAGCCGCGTGATCCTGTTGGAGGGCAGCTTGCGTCCCGGCACGATGATGGGCTTCTCGAAGAAGAACCCCTGGAACAGGTGGAAGCCGAGCTTCTTGGCCAGCTGGAACTGGGCGTCGTCCTCCACGCGCTTGGCCGCGAGCTTGCAGTTGAAGCCCTTGAGGCCCTCGATGGAGCGCAGCAGCTCATCCTCGGAGAGCTGGAGCGTATCCAGGAAGATCACGTCGGAGAGCTCCACCAGGCGGCGAGAGCACTTGCCCGGTATGAACTGGTTGAGCGCCAGGCTGTATCCCTGCCGCTTGGCCTCGGTCAGGGCGGATTCGTATTCCGGGGAGAGCTCGCGCACAGGCTCCACCTCGATGACGGTGGTTTGCGGGGCCAGGGCGGTGTGCACGTTGGAGATGATGGACATGCGCGAGAAGTGGATGAACACCTTCTTGCCCGCCTGGTCCGGAGCCGTCAGGGGGGAGAGCAGGGAGTTGGAGATCACCGTGAGGGTGGCCACATCCTTGTCCGTGAAGTTGGCGGACTGCTCCAGGGGGCTGTTGCGGTAGAGCAGCTCGTAGCCGTAGACGCGCTTCTCGGCGTCGAATATGGGCTGCCGGGCGAAGAACGTGTCGACGTAGATCTGGGTGGACGATTCCGTGGGCATGAACGGCTTCCTTCTGCTGGGGCTTCGGTGTTCCTACCCCAGCTTGTTCCCGCTGTCCATTTCGTACCGGGCGCTCCCGGCGGGCTGGGGCCTGCGCCAGGCCTGTCGGCGGCGCAAGCCCCGCATATCCCAGCATGAGTTTCTTGGCGGATGTAAACTGTCGCCGCCTGGCGGGCTCGCACCATTCGTGGCGGTCGCCCTCCTGCCGTCTTCAATGGACAGGATGGGACAAGATGGCTATTAGGAAGCGCACTCGAATTTCATTGGGGAACGCACGCGCATGAAGGCTCTACACGAAAAACTCGTCGATTCCGGCCTGATCAGCAAGTCTGAGGTGGATCAGGTCCGGCAGATCCAGCGAAAATCCGGCTGGAAGATCGTCGAGTACCTCATGCACCAGGGGCGCCTCAACGAGAACGAGCTCATGGACTTCATCAGCCGCGAGCTCAAGATCGACAAGTATTCCGCCGAAAAATACCCCCTCGACAAGGCCCTCAAGGAGTACCTCCCGGAGGACATGGCCCGCAAGCTGGACCTGGTGCCTGTCAAGCTGGAGCGCGGCGTGCTCTACGTGGTCACGGCTGACCCGGAGAGCATCAACCGCCTGGACCAGGTGGAGCGGGTGGCCATGCTGGAAGTGGAGCCCGTGTTCTGCACCCGGTCCGAGCTTGAAGAGCTCATGGCCGGGCAGTACGGCGTCCAGTCCCACCTGGGCGACATGCTGGGCACCATCGACGAGCTTTCGGTGCAGTCCGGCGACGAGGCCGAGGAGGGCATGGACCTGGCCGGGTCGCTGCAGTCCGCCGTGCAGGAAGCCCCGGTGGTGCGCCTGGTGAACCAGATCCTGGCCCAGGCCGTGCGTGAGCGCGCCTCGGACATCCATCTTTCGCCCATGGCCAACACCATCCAGATGCGCTTCCGCATCGACGGTGAGCTGCGCGAATATCCCACTCCGCCCAAGTCCGTGTTCCTGACGGTGCTCTCGCGCCTGAAGCTGCTGGCCAATATGGACATCACCATCTCGCGCATCCCGCAGGACGGCCGCTTCTCCTTCGTGCTCGACGGCAAGGAGGTCAACGTGCGCGCCTCCACACTGCCCACCATCCACGGCGAGAACCTGGTGTTGCGACTGTTGATGCGCTCCTCGCGGGGCAGCTCCATGGAGGAGCTGGGCGTCAGCGATGCCGACAAGGCCAAGCTCCAACGCGGCATGGACCGCCCCTTCGGCCTGATCCTGGCCACCGGCCCCACAGGTTCGGGCAAGACCACGCTGCTCTACGCGGCCCTGCGCCAGCTGGACCAGCCCGGGGTGAACATCATCACCCTGGAAGACCCGGTGGAGTACCGCATCGAGACCATCCGCCAGGTGCAGCTCAACGTGCGCGCGGGCATGACCTTCGCCTCTGGCCTGCGGGCCATCCTCCGCCAGGACCCGGACATCATCATGGTGGGCGAGATCCGCGACGGCGAGACTGCCGGCATCGCCGTGCAGTCCGCGCTCACGGGCCACAAGGTGCTCTCCACAGTGCACACCAACACGGCCTGCCAGGCCCTGACCCGGCTCTCCGAGATGGGCATCGAGCCCTTCCTGGTGGCCTCCACCCTGGCCGTGGCCGTGGGCCAGCGCCTGATGCGCCGCGTCTGCCAAAAGTGCAAGGAAGCCTACCAGCCCGCGCCGGAGTTCCTGAAGCTCTTCGGCCTGGGCAACCTCAAGGACGTGAACTTCATGCGCGGCAAGGGCTGCCCGGAGTGCAACGGCCTGGGCTACGCCGGGCGCGTGGGCGTGTACGAGGTGCTCTACGTGGACGACATGGTGCAGGATTTGATCATGCGCAAGGCCTCGGCTCGCGAGATCGAACACGCCGCCGTGGAGGCCGGGGTGTTCTCCACCCTGAAGATGGACGCCATGGCCAAGGTGGCCGCGGGGCTTTCTACAATTGAGGAAGCGGCCAGCATCGCGTTCTTCTAGCAGCGCCTCCCCGGTTTCCCGCAGGCTGAGCCGCCTCGAAACGTTGAACCCTCGCGTATCCGGGATACGCGAGGGTTTGGTTTTTTCTGCGTGACGCCTGCAGCAGTTCAGAAAAAGGCTGCTTGAACCGGCGCGGAACGGCCGGTGCTTCCTTCCTATTCTTGCGCCAGCCGCCAGAGTTCCCGCTGGGCCTCCTGGCGCTTGAGCCCTTCGGCGAGAAGCTCGGCGGCCCTGGGCGCGTCGGCCTCGGCCAGCAGCCAGTCCGCCCCGGCCAGGAACGCCCCCCAGGAGTCCAGGCTGGGCTGGGCCCCCACCACGAAGAGCGTGGTGTCGCGCCGTTTGAGCCCAGGGCGGGCGTGCAGCTCCTCCAGGGCTTCCTTCTTGGATTCGTGCGCCACCACCACATCTATGGCGTTCACGCGCAGGGCCGCTGCCGCCCCGGCCGCGTCGGGCTCGTCCAGCAGGTAGTGGCCCTGGGCGGTGAAGTAGGCCTTGGCCGCGTCGCGCCAGGGGCCGGCGTCCAGGCACAGGAGCGCCACCTTCATCCCGTAGGGGATCATCTCGGGTTCGCGGATTGCGGTCTGCTCGCTCATAGGTCGTCCTCCCCGGCGGGCTGGTTGTAGTCCAGGTCGAGCTTGAGCTCGCCCAGGTCGGAGACCTTCTCGCCCCGGGCCAGGCGCACCTGGTCGATGGCCAGGGTCAGCTTGGCGCGGTCCGTGGCGTTGGCCAGGGCGGTGTCGCGGTCCACGAGGTTCTTCTCGTAGAGGCCCAGCAGGTACTGGTCGAAGGTGAACATGCCGAAGGTGGAGCCGTTCTCCACGGTGCCGTAGTAGGTTTTCTCCCCGTTCTCCCCGGTCATGATGATTTCGCGGATCTGGAGGTTGTTGCGCAAAATCTCGAAGGCCGCCACGCGCCCGCCGCCCGTCTTGGACATGAGGCGTTGGGAGACAACGAACTTGAGGCTGGCCGCCAGGCGCTGGCGTATGAGCCGCTCCTCGCTGATGTCGAACATGCCGATGATGCGGTTGATGGTCTGGCCCGTGTCCGAGGTGTGCAGGGTGCCAAGCACCAGGTGGCCGGTTTCGGCGGCCTGCATGGCCGTCTCCACGGTCTCGCGGTCGCGCATTTCGCCCACCAGGATCACCTTGGGCGCCTGGCGCAGGGCGGCGCGCAGGCCGGAGGCGAAGTTGTCGAAGTCCTGCCCGAGTTCGCGCTGGTTCACGGTGCCGCGCTTGTGCGGGTGCACGAACTCCACCGGGTCTTCCAGGGTGATGATGTGCACGGCGGACTTGTCGTTGATTTCGTCGATGAGCGCGGCCAGCGAGGTGGATTTGCCCGTGCCAGTGGCGCCCGTGACCAGGATGAGGCCGAACTTCTCCTTGGCCATGTCGGCGAAGAGGGCGGGCAGGCCGAGCCCGGCCATGGTGGGCGCACTGGAGGAAAGCTGCCTGAGCACCAGCGCCAGGGAGCCGCGCTGCCAGAAGATGTTCACCCTGAAGCGGATGCGCGAGGGGTGCTCGTAGGAGAGGTCGCAGGAGCCCTTGGCCACCAGGTCCTTGTAGAGCCTGACGGAGCGGCCCATGAGCACCTGGGCCATGGCCTCCGTCTGGCGGGCCGTCAGGGCGCCGAGGGGCAGGTCCAGGTCTCCAAGGCCGCCGTGCTGCTCGGCCTGGGGGCGTTTGCCCACGGTGAAGAGCAGGTCGGAGAGTGAGGGGGCCTGCGCCAGGGCCAGCCCCACGAGATGGTCGAAGTGCGATCTGAGCATGCGTGTGCCTCCGTGTGCGGGCGCTGCGTCATTCGTCCAGGCCGCTTGGCGGCTGGGGCAGGAATTCCTTGAAGCGGGCCTTCTGGATGGCCTTGTTGTAGGCGTCCTCAATGGAGATCTTCCTGGCCTGGTAGAGCTCCATGATGGCGTCGTCCAGGGTCTGCATGCCCTGGTTCTTGCCCGTCTCGATGACGGAGTTGATCTGGAAGGTGCGCTTCTCGCGGATGAGGTTGCGCACCGAGGGCAGAGCCACCAGGATCTCCAGGGCGCAGGCCCGGCCCGGCTTGTCGACGCGCTTGAAGAGCGTCTGGGCCACCACGCCGCGCAGCGACTCGGACAGGGCCGAGCGAATCTGCTCCTGCTGGTCGCCGGGGAAGACCTCGATGATGCGGTCCACGGTCTTGGAGGCGCTGATCGTGTGCAGGGTGGAGAACACCAGGTGGCCGGTTTCGGCGGCCTCCAGGGCCAGGCGGATCGTCTCCAGGTCGCGCATTTCACCCACCAGGATCACGTCCGGGTCCTCACGAAGGGCCCCGCGCAGAGCCGAGGTGAAACTTTTCGTGTCCCTTCCGACCTCTCGTTGGTTGACGAGGCAGTTCTTGGGCTGGTGCAGGAATTCGATGGGGTCCTCGATGGTGAGGATGTGCTCCTGGCGCTGGGTGTTGATGTAGTCGATCATGGCCGCCAGCGTGGTGGACTTGCCCGAGCCCGTGGGGCCGGTGACCAGCACCAAACCCTTGGGCAGCTTGCACAGGTCCGTCAGGATGGGCGGCATGCCCAACTCCTCCAGGCTCAGCACCTTCTCCGGGATGGTGCGGAAGGCGGCGGCTACGCCCCGGCTCTGGTTGTAGAAGTTCACGCGGTAGCGCGAGATGCCGGGCACGGCGTAGGCGAAGTCCACGTCGCCGGTCTCCTCGAACTCCTTGATCTTGGGTTCGGGAGTGATCTCGAAAAGCAGCTTCTTGAGCTCCTCGTGCTCCAGGACCTTGAACTTCACCCGCTGCAGCACGCCGTGCAGCCGGATGACGGGCTGGGACCCGCTGGAGAGGTGCAGGTCCGACGCGCCGAGCTCGTGCATCATGGAAAAGAATGCGTCGATCTGGGCCATGGTGACTCCACGTTGGGTTCTGGGCGCACGGCCCGTTGGGGAGCCGGGGCGGCGGGAGGCCGGGCGGGGCTTCGCGCCGCAGCCGCCTCTCCTGTCTATCGACGGCGGCGCGCCGCGTCCACTGGGAGTTGCCGAGGCGGGTGGCCGCGAGCCATGAAGGTGTGGCCCAATACCGGCTCTGTTGTCCTGGAGAGGGGGGGCTGCGGTGGGCAAGGAGCAAGGCAGCTGTGGCCACGTTCAGACCATGCTGCTTGAGGTCATGCGGGATGACTATCAATGCAACTATGCCTGGTAAGGAATTCGGAAACCCGTGACGGTTTTATCGGAGATCATCAAGCGGAGCAGCCCGGAAATTTCCCTGACCGGTGCCGATTCGTGATCGCCGCTTGGTCCGGGCATGTTCCGGGCCACATGACGCCGGCCCCGCACTCAGGGGTCATGGGGTTGGAATATGACCTCGACGCACTGAAACCTGCATTGAAAATGCATCTGGACACTTGACTTTTCTCTATTAGTCGCCACAGATGGGGCAAAACAACAGGCGAGATAAATTGGAGCGCGCGGCAGTGGACTCGTCATCCCAAGCATCTTCCACCGAAAAGCTCCTGGACCTGATCCGGGGTTCGGGAAAGAAGGGCGGCCAAGAGGGCACGCCCCCGCCACAGCCGTTGCCCGCAAAATCCCGCAGAGGTTTTTCCTGGCCCAAGAAGGGCGGGCTCGCTCCCGCTTCCGGCTCCAAGAACATACGCGTCGGCGTGGAGATGACCGCGGAGGAGTTCCGCCTGGTCAAGCTCTCGCTGTCGTCCGGGCGTCCGCGCTCCCTCGAGTTCAAGACCGTGCCCATCCCCGAGCAGGGGCCGGACGCGCCTGAGCTGTCGCTGGTGCTGCGGCTGGCCCTCAAGGATTTTTTGGGCAAGGCCGACGCCGACGTCTGGGCCATGGTGCCGGGCGAGAGCGCGGATCTGCAGTTTCTGCAGGTGCCCAAGGCCGCCAAGAAGCAGATCTCCAACGCCATCTATTGGACCGCCAAGAAAGAGGCCTCCTTCGACGACGCGGATGTGGTCTTCGACTACGAGCTGCAGGGCGAGGTCATGGAGAAGGGCGCTCCCAAGCTCTCCGTGCTGGCCTACACCGTGAAGCGCGAGGAGTTCGAAAAGCTCAGGAACCTCTTTCTTCAGGCGGGCTACCCGCTGGCCGGGATCACCCTGCCCTCCATCGCCATGCGCGACCTGCTGCGCGGGGGGTGGGTGCAGGGTGGCGAGCAGACCAGGGCCTGCCTGCACCTGGGGAGCGAGTTCTCCCGGCTGGAGATATTCAGCGGCGGGACGCTGCAGTTCGTACGGGTGCTCAAAGGCGGCCTGTCGGCCATGGCCCAGGCCCTCTCGGATTCCTCAAAGGAGTACACCCCGCCCGCTCCGCAGGGTAACGCCCCCGGGACTTCAGGCGCCGAGGACGAGCCAGAACTGACCTTCGTGCAGGCCGGGGGGGAGCCGTCTTTCACGGTGCAGGCCGCCACCATGCTCGAACCCATGGGGCCGGGGCTCCTGGTCGAGCCGGTCAAGCCCAAGGGACTGAGCGTGGCCGAAGCGCGCCTGCTGTTGGAAAACATGGCCGCCGGCCCCGAGGCCCTGCCGCAGGGCCATCCCGGGCGCGACATTCCCGTCCAGGACGTGCTGGAGATGCTCAAGCCCGCCTGGGAGCGCCTGCTGCGTCAGGTGCAGATGACCTTCTCCCACCATGTGGTGACGCTCGGCAACGAGCAGGTGGGCGGCTTGCTGCTGTCCGGCCCGCTGGGCGCGGGGCCAGGCCTGCTGGAGCATATCTCCGAAAAACTGGGCGTCCCCTGCGAACATCTGGACCCCCTGGCCCCGGACAACCTGGGCCGGCTCCAGGTCATGGGCCCGGCCCTGACGCTGGACGAACGCCTGCCCTACAGCCTGGTCCTCGGCCTCACGGGTGCGGCCCGCGGAGCCTGCAACCTCCTCTACACGTATAAGCAAAAGGAAGAGGAGGACAGGATCGCAGGGCTCAACCGCATGGTGGCCCTGTGCTGGCTGGGCGTGGCCGTCTCCGTGCTGGGCTTCTTCGTCTGGCAGCAGACCGAGGCGTACTTCAAGGGGCAGGAACTTCGGGGCCTGGAGCGCCGCCTGGGCGAATACCGGCCCCTGGTGGACATGCCCCTGCTGCTTTCCACCAGCTCCAAGGTGCGCGCCTCGGTGGAGAACCTGCGCGCCTTCGCGGGACGCAACCTGGGTTCCGCCCTGCTCAAGGACGTGACCGGGCTGACCCCGGAGAACGTCCGGCTCTATTCCATTTCGCTTGACCTCGGCACGGCCGAAGAACAGCCCAAGCCTTCCCCCGACGGGCCGCCCAAGCAGGAAAAGCAGAAGACCGGCTCCCGGCAGAACGTCAGGGAGGATTTGGACACCTTGACCCTGGAGGGCTACGTCAAGGGCGACAGCCAGATTCTCGAATCGCTGCTCTCGGCCTATCTCGTACGGCTGAGGACCTCCCCGCTGCTGGGCGAACCTTCGGTCAGCAAGCGCAGCCTGGAGGTGACCTCCACCGGCGAGGACATGCTCCGTTTCACCCTGACCTGCCAGGTGAGGCGCTAGATGGCATCCGGTACCAGCTTCGGCAATCTGCCGCCCAAGACGGCCCTGTACCTGCTGATTGGCACGGGTGTTCTGCTGCTTTTCATTCTGCTCGGCATCGTGCCCATGCACAACAAGCTGCAGGAGCTCGACACCCAGATGCAGCAGACCCGCTTCCGCATAGACGAGCAGGGCGCGCTGCACCCCATCTATGTGAAAATGCTGGAAATAGCCAAGGCCAACGGCGCGACGGCGCCCAAGCTGCCCGACAAGCAGGGCCTGGGACAGAAGGCGGTCTCCGAGCTGACGGACACCCTGGCCCAAATCATCGTCAAGACCGGGCTGGAGGTGCAGACCGTCACCCCTGATCCCGCCTCGCTCGGCAAGGGCTCGAAATTTTTGGCCGTGAACATCCACGTCCGGGGTTCCATGGACAAGATCAGGGACTTCCTGGGGGAGCTGGCCATGCTGCCCAGCTACCAGAACCTTGAATCCCTGAAGCTGCAGCCCGGCAGCGGAGCCAGGGACTGCACCATCAGGATCTGGCTGGCGGCGGAGTAGGCATGGATATTTCAAAGCGCGAAAAAATCCTGCTCGCGGTCATGGGCACGGCCATCGTGGTGGCGGCGGGCTACCTGTTCTGGCCATCGTCCAAGCCGCCGCCTTCGGTGATGACCCCGCAGCAGCTGGCCGAATCCAAGAAAGCGGGGGAGACCCAACTGCAGGCCCTGGAGAAGATCCAGCTTTCCGACCGGGAGATACAGGCCGTCAAAAGCGCCCAGCAACCCTGGACCCGCGACCCGCTGACCGTGCGGCCCCCCGATCCCGAGGCCCAGGTGGACCGGGACAAGTTCCAGTACACCGGGTTCGTGCGCGTGGGTCAGGCGACGCTTGCGGTCATCAACGGCCGCGAATACCAGACCGGCGAACAGTTGGAGAGCGGCGGCTTCGAAGTTGTCGAGATTACGCCCGAGGCCGTGGTGCTCCAGGGCATCGTCCGAAAGAACAAGGTACGCATCCCCTACCAGGACCCCAGCTTCTTCACGGGGCGGTAGGGCGGGCGCGACTGCACGCGCCAAGGAGTGCGAATGAGACCTATACGCCCAGGCGCGGCCGTTTTCCGGCTGGCGCTCTGCATCCTGATCGTGGCCCTGGCCGCCTGCGCCAAGCCCAAGGACAAGGATCCCCTGATCGAGAAATGGCAGAAACTGGCCGATGAGACCAAGGACAAGACCTATACGCCCGAGAAACGCAAAATCGATTTCTCCCAGCTGCAGGTCAAACCCGAGGAAAAACTCTCCGACACCAAGCCCAAGCGCAACCTGCCCACCATGCGGGTCTCGCTCAACTTCTACAACACCGACCTTCAGGCCGTGCTGCGCTCCATGGCTCGCATCGCCAACCAGAACATCATCCTCTCGGCTTCGCTCCAGGCTCCTGAGAGCCAGGGCAAGTACAAGGTGAACATCAACGTCAGCGACACCCCCTGGGACCAGGCCTTCACCTCCATCCTCAACGCCAACGGCCTCTCCCACGACTGGGACGGCGAGATCCTGCGCGTGATGACCCTGGAGGACATGAAGAACCAGAACGCCATGAAGAAGGCCATCGAGGACAAGATGGCCCAGAACGAAAAGCTCAAGACAGTGGAGCCCGTGGTCACGGCCAAGGTGCAGGTCAACTACGCCGACGTGACGGAACTTGAAAAAACGCTCAAGGGCTACCTGGCCCCCACCGGCGCCTCCGGCGGCGCAGGGGGAGCGGGGGGCGCCGCGGGCGCGGGGGGCCTCCCTGGCGGCGGCGCCTCTTCAGGCGGCGACGAACTGGCCGGCAAGATCAAGGGCACGGTGGTGGCGGACAAGCACTCCAGTTCCATCATCATCCAGGCCACGCGCGAGCACGCCGAGATGCTCGTGAAACTGGTGGAGAAGCTCGACGAGCCCAGGCTCCAGGTGCACCTCAAGGCCTTCATCGTGGAGGCCACCCGGGATTCGCTCTTCGACCTGGGCTTCCAGTGGGGCGGTTTCTTCCGCGCCACGGGCATGGACGGCAACAAGGCCTATGTCCTTTCCGGCAACAACACCGCTGTGGATTCGGAAGGCGTCCGGACCACGACGCCCATCTACGGGCTGGGTCCCCAAAGCATGGGCTACGCCTTCAACTACCCGGCGTCCATCACGTCCTCGGCCACCGGCCTTGGGGCGCAGGGCACGGCGCTGAACTTCGTGTGGGGCATGGTCAACGGCAACATCCTGCAGATGCAGCTGACCGCCCTGGCCAGGGAGGGCAAGCTGAACATCGTCTCCGAGCCTTCGCTGACCACCCTGGACAACGCCATGGCCTTCACCGAGAACGGCGAGAAGATCCCCTACGTCTCCGTCTCGCAGAACGGCACCAACGTGCAGTTCGTGGACGCGGTGCTGCGCCTGGAGATGACCCCGCACGTGATCGACGGCAAGAACCTGCGCATGAAGCTGATCATCAAGAACGACGAGGTGGTCGCCGACCAGTCTCAGTGGGTGCAGGGCAACCCGCCCATCCGCAAGAAGGAGACCAACACCACCCTCATCGTGGAGGACGGGGCCACCATCATCATCTCCGGCCTGGCCAAGAACACCCGCAGCAAGGGCGAGCAGGGCTTGCCGGGATTGAAGGACATCCCGGTGGCGGGCTACCTGTTCAAGGAAACGACCAAGCAGTCCTCCAAGCAGGACATCCTGGTGTTCATCACGCCGACGATCCTCAAAGGTTCCGGCGCTGACCCGGGCGCGCCCGTGAAGTCCGGAATGCCGGAACCCGCGGCGCCCAGAAGCGCCAGCCCCGCGCCCGCGGGGCCGGCGACGAAACCGTCGCCTGCCGGTTCGCCGGAGCGCCAGCCCATGCCGCTGGGCATGCCCTCGACCACGCCGCAGTCCGGGAGGATCGGCGGCTAGATGCGCTACTTCGAATTGTTGAATCTCCGGCGGGAGCCCTTCTCCAACTCGCCGGACCCCGACCTGTTCTACAACGCGCCGCAGCACAAGGAATGCCTCCAGGCCCTGGAGATTGCACTGCGGCTCAAGCGCGGCCTGTGCGTTGTCACGGGCCACGTGGGCACTGGCAAGACCACCCTGTGCCGGCAGCTCATCCGCATGCTGGGAAACCGCCAGGGCGTGGTGACCCACCTGGTGCTGGACCCGTCCTTTTCAGACGCGCGCGAATTCCTGATCCACTTGGCCGGTTTCTTCGGCCTGGCGGAGGCCCAGGCCGTCCAGGCCAGCGACTGGCAGCTGCGCGAGCACATCAAGAGCGCCCTGTGGACCCTGGCCGTGGAGCAGGACAGGCTGGTGGCCCTCATCGTGGACGAGGGGCAGAAAATTTCTCTGGAATGCCTGGAAATATTGCGCGAACTGCTCAACTTCGAGACCACCCAGCACAAGCTGCTGCAGATCGTCATCTTCGCGCAGCTTGAGTTCGAGCCCATCCTGGAGTCCAAGGCAAACCTGGCCGACAGGGTGAACATGCGCTTCCGCCTGGGCCCGCTGGACTTCCGCTCCACGCGTGACCTGATCCAGGCCCGCCTGGCCATGTGCGCCAAGGATATTTCGCCCGAGGGCCTGTTCACCTTCGGAGCCTTCGTGGGGGTCTACCTGGCAACGGACGGCTTCCCCCGCCAGATCCTGCAGCTGTGCCATCAGGCCCTACTGGCCGTGATCATCAAGGAGAAGCCCCGCGTCACCTGGGGCGTGGTGCGCAGCTGCATGCGCTGGCGCACCCTGGGGCTGCCCAGGCGCAGGCGCTGGCCGCGCCTGCTGGCCGCGGCCGTCCTGTTGCTCGCTGCCCTGGTGGGTTGGAGTTATTACGGGGGGCCGCCCCTGGAGGTTCGGCGCCTGGGAGGCGTGCTGCCGGAATTTGCGATGCCCCAGCTCACCCTGCCGGATGTGGGGTCCTGGTTCGGCAAGGGGAAGGGCGGCGCGCTGGAGCAGAAACCCGCAGCCCCCGCCCAGGGGGCCTTGGATGCCCCGCAGCAGGGCAAGGCGCCCACGGGGCAGGCCCAGCCGCCCCAGGCCAATGCCGAGCCGCAGAGCGCCCCCCAGGCCACGGAGCGTCAGGTCGCTCCGGTGGTTGTGACCACCATCGACCCCGGCGCAGGCGGAGAGCCCGTGCCCGTGGAGTCAGCTGATCAGGCGGCCCAACGCCCGTCCGGCCCCATGCAGTTCAACGGTGTGCGCGCCACGCTGCTCGAAGGGACGGACAGGATAGAAATTTTCGGGGACAGGCCGGTGGAGCGCTTCGAGATAGGGTTCAAGGCCCACCCCGCACGCTTCGTGCTGGACATCCCCGGCCTCTGGGAGCGCCGGGCCGACCGCGAGGTGCAGGTGGGATCTTCGCGGGTTGACAAAGTGCGTAGCGCTGTCCATCCTGATAAGCTGAGGATTGCGATCTACCTCCAAGACTCCTCGGCTGGCGCATCCGCGCCCCAGGTTGAAAAGACCCCTACCGGACTTCGAATAGTCCTCAAATAATACCATGCCAACTTTTTCCTATCAGGCGCAGAGCGAAACCGGGCAGACCGTCCGGGGAACTCTGGAAGCGGAAACCATCGACCAGGCCCAGCGCAAGCTGCTGGCCTTGGGCTACATCCCCGTATCGCTCGCCCAGGGCAACGCGGAGATGGGCTTTTCCGGCTGGATCGAAGAGAAGATGGTCGACATGACCAGCATCACGGACAAGGACCTGATCCTGTTCACCAAACAGTTCAGGACCATGCTCCAGGCCGGCCTCTCGATCCTTGAAATATTGCGCATCCTTGAAGAGCAGACGGAAAACAAGAAGCTCAAGCGCATCTGCAGCGAGATGAACGCGGCCATCAAGCAGGGCAGGACCCTGTACGAGGCGTTTTCAGCCCACCCCAAGATCTTCTCCAACCTGTACCGCAACATGGTCAGGGCGGGTGAGGAGTCTGGCACCCTGCCCGAGGTGCTGCACCGGCTGATCTACCTCATCGAGCACGAGCGCAAGGTCAAGTCGGACATCAAGTCAGCGTTGCAGTATCCCATTACGGTGGTCGTGGTCCTGGCCCTGGCGTTCTACGTGCTGCTGACCTTCGTCATCCCCAAGTTCGTGGGCATCTTCGCCAAGGTGAAGATCGAGCTGCCCTGGCCCACGGTCGTGGCCATCGGTTTGTATGATTTCTTCGCGGCGTACGGGTATTACCTGCTCGCCGGGGTCATTGTGGGGCTGTTCGCTTTCTCGAAGTTCCTCAAGACGGAGCGCGGCAGGCTGATGTGGGACCGCTTCTGGCTGCGGGCCCCCATATTCGGCCCCTTGTTCACCAAGGCGGCCATGGCCCGTTTCGCGGCGATTTTCGCCATCCTGCAAGCGAGCGGCGTGTCGGTCCTCTCCATCCTGGACATTCTGGGCGGCACCATCGGCAACTCGGCCATCGCCCTGGAGTTCGCCCAGATCAAAGCCCAGCTCAAGGAGGGGCGCGGCCTTTCGCCGCCGTTCCGTCAGACCAAGCACTTCACCCCCATGGTCATCAACATGGTCTCCGTGGGCGAGGAGTCGGGCAACTTGGAGGAGATGCTTCAGGCCGTGGCCAACCATTACGACGACGAGGTGGAGTACGCCGTGGCGAGCCTGTCCGCCGCCCTCAACCCGATCCTGATCCTTGGCTTGGCGGGCGTGGTGGGCTTTTTCGCCCTGGCCATCTACATGCCCATGTGGGATATGACGAAGATGTTGAAATAATGCGTGATTTCAGAGTAGATATATCCCTTGGGATTCTGATCCCCTTCATCCTCGGAGGGGTCGCGGGGCTTGGCGTCATCGCTGCGGAAGTCGTGTTGGGCGAGGTCTTCCCCGGGCTGAGCGTTGGGCCGGGCAGGATGTACTGGATCGCCAGCTTCACGGGAGGCGGCGTATTCGCCGTCACCCTGTTTTTCGCCCTGCTGCTTCTGCGCCCAGTGCGCCGCTTTCTGGACCGCGCCAGCAGGATCAGCGTGCTCACCGAGCCTGCGCGGTCCGTGACCCACGCCAAGGGGACGGAGCTCGAGGCCATGAGCCAGATGTTCGAGCACGTCACCCAGGTGCTCGAAAACCTGGACGCCAAGGCGCTGTTCCCGGAAATACTGGGCGAGAGCCGCATCCTGCGCGGCGTTCTCGCGCAGGTGGCCAAGGTGTCGCCCACCGACGCCACGGTGCTGCTCACCGGCGAATCCGGCACCGGCAAGGACCTCTTCGCCAACACGATCCACACCCACTCCAAGCGCAAGGATAAACCCTTCGTGGCAGTGAACTGCGCGGCCATCCCCCCGGGGCTCATGGAAAGCGAACTCTTCGGCCACGAGAAGGGGGCCTTCACCGGCGCCCTGGCCATGAAGAAGGGCAAGTTCGAGCAGGCCAACGGGGGCACGCTCTTCCTGGACGAAATCGGGGACATGCCCGTGGAGACCCAGGCCAAGATCCTGCGCGCCCTGGAGAACGGCGAGGCCCACAGGGTCGGCGGCGACAAGCCCGTGCGCTTCAACGTGCGCCTGGTGGCCGCCACCAACAAGAACCTGCAGGAGATGATCGAGAAGAACGAGTTCCGCGAGGACCTCTACCACAGGCTCAACGTGTTCCCGCTGAAGCTCCCGCCCCTGCGCGTGCGCCCGGCGGACATCCCCCTGCTGGCCACCCACTTTCTGGACCGCTTCGGGCAGAACCTGAGCATCTCCACCGAGGCTTTGCAGCTGCTGATGGCCTATGCCTGGCCCGGCAACGTGCGCGAGCTGCGCAACACCCTGGAGCGCGCCGTGGTGCTGGCCGGGGAGCACGGCGAGGTGCTGGCCGAGCATCTCCCCACGCAAGTCCGCCTGACCAACGCCGCCGCGCCGCCCATGCCGGACCAGCCCGATGCCAAGACCAAGGACCTGGACGACAGGCTCGAAGAGATCGAAAAGGGCCTCATCGTTGCGGCCCTGATCCGCTGCCAGGGGGTCCAGGCCAGGGCAGCCGGGATGCTGGGCATCAAGGAGCGCAGCCTCTGGCACCGGGTGAAGAAATACGGGCTGGACCCTTCCGCCTACAAGCAAGGTTGATTTCCCCGCTCATAGCAGCCGTTTCGGCTCCCTGGATGGCCGTCCCTCAGAACGCGGTGTCGCTCTGAGAAGCGCCGCTGTGTGTGTTGTCCTATTCCTACCGGCCGCCGTGGCCTCCTCCTGGACGCCTCCTGGCCGTCACCCGGGTGAACGCCGTTTCCCTTCCACCCCACTGACTTGCCGCCGTCCCGCATGTCCGCGATTATTTTATTTGAGCGACGAGGGCAGACCGGAATGGTCCAGTCTGCCGTTACTCTCTGAAATCATGTGGCATTGTGTGAACCCTGGTTTGGCGCCCCATCGAAATGGCCTGAATCTTCGCCAGAGAGATCGAAAATTCCTTCGACAAATCAGGTTGAGAGGCCGCGTTCGGCTTGCGTTGACGAAATTTACTTCTGTCCAGGAACCAGTTGGCAAGTCCTTGCAAACATGGACGATCCTTAATGACTGATTCATGAAGCCCGAGACAGCGGCCGCACGCCGTGTTGGGGCGGCTCCAAGAATTGGAGAATTGGGGTGTGCTTCATCGCGCAATCGGTTGCGCGATTATTGTTTAAAGTAAATTATATCATTATTTTACAGTGTGGTGACGAGGGTTGGCACGGCGGATGCTTTATGGCCTGCATCGCTGCGCGGCACCGGCGGCGACGAAAAGTTGAACAACGCCTGCCAAGGCGAGAGGGCCGGAGAGAGGGGACGCCTCGGTGAGGCGGAAAATTTCAAACACTCTTTGGAGGACACCATGAACATCACCACCCGCACCATCAACAACGGCAAGGCTCAGAGCGGCTTCACCTTGATCGAAATCATCGCTGTGCTCGTCATCCTGGGCATGTTGGCCGCCGTGGCCGTTCCCAAGTACCTGGCCATGCAGCAGCAGGCCGCCGTCAACGCGGTGCAGGGCGCCCTGGGTGCTGGCGCCTCCAACGCCACTCTGGTGTACTCCAGCCGCCTGCTGCAGGGCGACGCCTCCGCAGCCGCTGTCGGCAACGCGGTCACCGACCTGAATAACGCCGCGAACGGCTACCTGACCGTGGGCGACTTCACGGTGACTTACGCCGCGCAGGGCGCCACCGGCATCACGATCGCGCTGGGCGGCGCTGCTCCCGGCTCTACTAACGGCGACGCGGTCGTGAACAACCTGCCCGCCGCTCCTGGCACCTACCAAAAGACGGTTACCTTCCAGTAAACGGCTGGTCCGGGGGCGCGCCCGGGCACAGTTGAAAAAATCCGGGCGGACAGGGAAACCTGCCCGCCCGGCTGGTCGAGAGATCGCCGGTGGCGGCGGCCACTCGACCAGCCGGGACAGCCGCCCAACGGATCGCTGGCCGGACCTTCCGGGGTTCGGCTTGACCCGTTGAGGAAGACACAGAGGAAGGCACATCCGGTTGAGGGCGGGATGCCCGCATGGCCCGCATGGGCTTGACCGCAGGACTGCGGAGTGGAAAATGGGGACGGCGTTTTTGTGTATCACTCTGGCGACGGGAACCCGGGGAGGCCAGCGAGCCGTTGCCCCGGCGTTCTGGAGGCGATACGATGCGATCTTTCAAGCGGACGGACCAACACGGATTCACCCTTTGGGATACGATCCTGACCCTGGTGCTCGTGGCCATGCTCTCCGCCCTGGCCTTGGCGCGCTACTCCAAGCTCAACTCTGACGCCATCTCGGACGCGGAGACGCTCAAGTCCAACCTGCGCTACGCGCATACCAGGGCCATGACGGACATCTACACCTGGCAGGTCCAGGTGGACGGCCAGAACTGCACGGTGCAAAGGAACGCCCCCGTGCCCACAAGCTTCACGCTCAGCTTCTCCACCGCCGGGGTGGCGGCGGGCACCACCACCTTCGATAACCGGGGCAGGCCATCGGGCACCATGTCCTACGTGGTGGCGGGATTCCCCCAAAGCCCGGTGACCATCACCACCGAGACGGGCTTCATACCCTGAGCGGAGAGGGCCATGAAACGCGCACGCAACGGCTTCGCCCTGATCGAACTCATCGTGACCCTCACGCTCCTGGCTGTGATGGCGGCCATGGTGGTGCCGTATTTCCTCTCCGGCATTACCCGGGGCACGGAGCCGCTCAGCAGAATGCCCACGCCCCTGAGCGTGCAGTCCATCATGGCCAGCATCGTCGCCGACTACGGCGGCAACAACTCGGCCCAATACCAGCATGACCTCTCCGCGCTCAACGCCCGCATCGTCAACGGGAACTACGGGCTGAGCGCCGCCTACACCATCACGAAGAATCCCAACTACAAGTTCGACGCCACGGATACAGACACGGCCTTGCTGGTCACCATCAAGAACAACGCAACGGGCGAGAGCGCGACGGTCGTCTTCACCAGGCAGTTATGAAGCAGGCAAGGAAAACGGAACGCGGCTTCTCCGTACTGGAGGTGGTCGTCACGGTGGTCATCCTGGCCATTGTGGCGGCCGGAGGGCTGGGCATCATGGCCAACGTGACGCAGGGCTTCCTTCAGGAGCGCGCCGTGTCCGCCGCGGCCGAGAACGCCCAGGCCGCCTTGACGCGCATCATCCATGAAGTGTCCAATCTGGACACCAAGCGGAGCTACTCGCTGGCGAGCAACACCATCACCTACTATTACCGGACGGACGCGAGCCAATCGACCATTCAGCGCACAGGCACCAACCTGCTGCTCAACGGCAACACGCTGCTGAACAACGTGACGGCATTCACGACCACGGCCCCGAACTACGGGGCCTCTCCGGCCGTTCCGGCCGCGGTGAGCATACAGGTGCAGATCGTCGGGCCGAAGGCCACTGTGACGAAGACGTATACGGCGAAGATCGAGCTGAACTCGCAACGGTTCCAATAGGAAGGTTCAGCGACATGAGCATGGGACACGGCACGCACGCTACCCGCCAGTCGGGCTTCTCGCTGATCTGGGTGATCGCTGTGATCACCATCATGGCCTCGCTGTCCACGGCGGTGCTGAACATGTCCACCACGGCCGTCAAGAACGAGATGATGCTCACGTTCGACAACCAGGCCCGTTTCCTGGCCGAATCCGGCATCAACTACGCGGCCAACTACGCCTCGAACATCCTGAGCGGGGCCACCAACACCCCGCTGACCATCCTCAACGGCAGGACCATCACCACCGGTCTGGGCACTGGAAACAAGATCGAGCTCACCGTCACCACCAGTCCCAGCAACGCCTACGACTATGTGGTCACCTCAGTGGGCACGGTGAACGAAGGGGAGCCCTTCGAAGCGAAATATTCCGTCACCAACGTGATCAACGCCCCGGACAGCGGCACGGGCGTCTACATCGTGCAGACAAAGCAGGGCGTAGCCACGGCTTCTCCCACCAGCGTTTCGGTCAGCTCCAGTTCGCTCAACGACTACACGGCGGGCATCAGCTTCGACCCCACGCGCGCGGGCACCGGCAACCAGGTGGCGAGCGCCAACTTCAACAACGGCGTGGGCAGCCTGCTGCGCGGCATCCGGGTCTATTTCACCTACAACATCTCCGCAGGGTCCAATGCGGACGGCTTCATCTTCGCCATCAAGAACGGCACCTGGAACGGTCCCCGAGACGCGGGCGGGCCACAGGCTGGCGTTTCCCACGGTTCGTTCCTGGGCTACGCCGGGCCGGGCTACCCCTACTGGGGCCACGGCCTGGGCTTGCGCCCGCCCAAAATCGGCGTGGAGTTCGACATCTACACGAACTCCGGGCACTCCGGCTCGCCGACAGTCAGCAGCGACGGCCGCAACGACCCGGACAACCACCATCTGGGCAACGTGTTCTGGGGCAGTACTTGGAGCATCGGCACCAACGCCACGGTGGCACCCACCAACTCCTATTCCACGTCATCCTATTACGGGTACGACGACAACGTGCACAACTTCGGCGGCGCCAACGACAAGACCGACTACCGGCCATTCAACCCCGATGGCAGCGACAATGACCCCGGCGGCTCGGGCAGGCCCGGCCTGCTGTCAATCACACGCACCAACATGGTGGGCACGGCAAGCCCCGTGCCCGTGCGTGTCGAGGTGATCAGGCCCACAGCGGTGGTCTCCACCAACTCCACCAGCGCGTATTACAACATGTACGCCTACGTGATCAAAACGTGGCAGAACTGCACGGGCGCTGGATGCAACGACATCGGCACAGATTATACGGGGACTAGCCCCACCATGCAGTACACCCTGTACCTGACGGCAGCCGAGCACACCATGTTCCAGTTCTTCGTGTTCGGCTACCAGGTGTCCACGGGCGCGCAGACGGGCCAGTACACTTTCTCCATCCCCAAGATCGGCATGCGTTGATCCTGCCGGATGCTTTCCGGGTCGGCTGCTGAAAAGCAGGTTGCGGTGCTTGATTTTCGACAAGAATCCAGCCAAAAGGCAGTGGCTGGATTCTTGCATTTTGACATGCAAAGGGATGAGGTCATGCCGCATCGCAAGAACATGAGCCGGAAGAAGGCGAACGGAGCACGGGTCGCGGCCATTATGGCCGCGGCGCTGGCGCTGCTGTGCGTCGGAACCCCGGCACGCGCGCAGACCATCTACCACTACCAGGACCCGTCCGGCACGGTGCATCTCACCGACATCCAGACCACATCCGAGTACAGGCCGTATTTCTACTTTCGCATCCCCAAGGGGGCCGACAGGGCCCAGATCGCGGCCATCATCGTCAAGGAAGCCGGGCGCTACGGGCTGGACCCATCGCTGGTGATGGCCATGGTGGAGGTGGAGTCGGGATTTCAGGTGCGGGCGGTTTCGCCCAAGGGGGCGCAGGGCCTGATGCAGATCATGCCCGGCACCGCGCAGGACCTGAAGCTCAAGGACAGCTTCGACGCGGCGAAGAACATCGAGGCTGGGTCACGCTACATGCGCCAGTTGCTGGACCGCTTCGGGGGCAACGTGCTCCTGGCCCTGGCCGCCTACAACGCCGGGCCTGGCGCCGTGAGCCGCTGCGGCGGCGTGCCGCCCATCGCGGAGACGAAATCGTACATCGAGAAGGTCAAGGCGCGCTACGGCAAGGCCATCTGAGCGCATCCTCACGCCTGCGGCCTGACCCCATCCCGGCCAGGGCGCACGCGCCGCCGGTACCGGACGTGTTCATCGTCCTTGGGGTGCCTGCCGGAACCAGTCCGCCCGGCCCTCCATCTTACATCTTGCCCGCCAGGGCGGCCATGAACTTCCCACCCCAGAGCAGGGCGGCCATGCACCCCAGGCACAGGAACGGGCCGAAGGGGATGCGCAGGGGGCCTTGCTCCTTCCAGGCCAGCTTGAACAGCGGAGCCAGCACCAGCGCCGCCACCGCCCCGAAGAGCACCGCCGCGGGCAGGACCATCCAGCCGGTCAATCCGCCGATCATGAGCATGAGCTTCACGTCGCCCAGGCCCAGGCCCTCCACGCCGCGCAGGCGCATGTGCACGAAGCGCAGCACCCAGAACATGCCGAAGCCGCCCGCCGCCCCGATGAGGCTCTGGTCCCAAGTCAGGCCCAGGCAGAAGATGCCCGTGCCCACGCCGAGGACCGCGCCGGGGTAAGTGAGCATGTCCGGCAGGATGAAGAGCACCAGGTCGATGAAGGAGGCCACCAGGAACACACCGCCCACGGCCATGAGCGCGAGCCAGGTCAGGCCGGGGCCGAACTTGATGGCGATGGCCACGGCCCAGGCGCAGCTCAAAGCCTCCATGAGCGGGTAGCGCCAGGAGATGGGCGCCTTGCACCGGGCGCAACGGCCGCGCAGCAGGATGTAGGAGAGCAGGGGGACGTTCTCCCACCAGCGCAGCTTGCCCTTGCAGTGAGGGCAGTGCGACCCAGGGAACACAATGGACTGCTCCGTGAGGTAGCGGTGCACGCACACCGTATAGAAGCTCCCGAGCACCAGCCCGAGAACCCCGGCCATCCAGGGAAACAGCGGCAGCAGTTCTTTCGGAAACATGAAACCATCCCGTTTTTTCTGGCAGCGTACGCCAAAGCCTTCCTGGCAACAATAGAGGACTCGGAACCAGATTCCGTCCGCCGTGGCCATCGCCTTCACGGGATACCTCGACCGCCTTTGAGGCATAGCCGAAGAGGCTGGGTCCATCATCTCGGAGGGCTCCCCCTGCGGATGCAATTGCCCGATCCGATGCGGGTGTTGTAGTGTCCGGTCATGAAACACGCCGTGATGATACCCAAATGGACGATCGCGGCCCCGGCTGTGGCCTGGGCGCTCTACGCCGGATCTGCGCTCGGCCTTGGCGGTTGGTACCTGCTCCTGCTTGCGGCCGCCTTGATATGGGCGGTGCTGGCTGGCGTGCATCACGCCGAAGTGGTGGCGCACCGGGTGGGCGAGCCGTTCGGAACTCTGGTGCTGGCCATCGCGGTCACGGTGATCGAAGCCTCGCTCATTGTCTCGCTCATGTTCGCGGGCGGGCAGGCCACCGCAGCCCTCGCACGCGACACGGTCTTCGCCGCAGTGATGATCATCCTCAATGGTATCGTTGGCTTGTGCCTGCTGATGGGCGGTGTCAGGTTCAAGGAGCAATGCTTCGGGCTGCACGGTGTGAGCGCCTCGCTGACCACGCTGGCAGCTATCTCGGTGTTGGTACTGATACTGCCCAACTACGCCGAGACGGTGCCCGGCCCTTCCTACAGTACCATACAGATGGTGTTTGTGGCGGGGGTTACGGTCGTGCTCTATGGGGCGTTCGTGCTGGTGCAGACCGTGCGCCACCGCGACTACTTCCTGCCTGAGGAGGGAACCGCCAACGAGGCCTGCCACGCCCCGCCGCCCACCCGGCGCGAAGCCGCCGCGTGTGGGGGGCTGTTGCTGGCCTGCCTCGGGGTGGTGGTCCTGCTGGCCAAGTCCCTGGCTCCCACCATCGAGCAGGCCGTGGAGGCGGCGGGCGCGCCCAAGAGCCTGGTCGGCATCATCATCGCGGCGGTGGTGCTCCTGCCGGAAGGGCTCGCCGCCCTGCGCGCGGCCCGCGCCAACCGGCTGCAGACCAGCCTCAACCTGGCGCTGGGCTCCGCGCTGGCCACTATAGGCCTGACCATTCCGACTGTGGCAATGGTTTCACTGCTGACGGGAATGACACTGACGCTGGGTATCGACGCCAAGTCCACCGTGCTGTTCCTGCTCTCACTGTTCGTGTCCGTGCTTTCGCTGGCCACCGGCCGGACCACCCTGCTGCAGGGCGCGGTTCTATTGGTGCTCTTCGCCGTGTATCTGCTGCTTTCCATCATTCCGTAGTATCGCCTGCGGCGAAAACGTCTTGATGGCGCGCCAGCGTTCTGCCAGTGTGCGCCCGCCGGCGAGGCCACCCGGCCGGACACACTCCACGGAGGATCATTCTATGGACGAGCTGAAAGTGAAGGACAGTAACGGCACCCTGCTCAAAGACGGCGACAGCGTCCTGCTCATCAAGGATCTCAAGGTCAAGGGGACCTCGGTCACGCTCAAGCGCGGCACTCTCATCAAGAACATCCGCCTCACGGACGACGCGGGCGAGATCGAGTGCAACGCGGAGAAGGTGAAAGGCCTGGTGCTCAAAACTGCCTTTCTGAAAAAGGCCTAGCGGGTAGAGGTCTTGCGGCTTCGGCCCTGCCCGGAATCCTAAAAAAGTTCCGCTGGTTGCGGAAAAGCAGTTGACGCGGGGACCTGGTACAGCTAGACAGCCTCTCCCGCTGCGGGAGGGCGCGAGCCCACCCGGGGCGGGATGAAAAAATTGACAACTGGACGCGATTGGCGGTTGACACGGCGACCGGGCTTCGGTAGGAAGTTCGGCCCGCTGCGGGAAGGGGGAGACCCTGGGCCGCTGAGGGACGTGTCGAAAACTTCGCAAAAAGTTGTTGACGCGGGGGCCGGAAGCCAATAGGTTGCCGCCTCGCCCGACGGAGCCGAGTGCTGCGGCGGGATTGAAAACTGAAGATTGAGCGTCAACGAAATAAGTCGTTGACACCGCGAGCCGGGCGGCGTAGAAACGCTTCCCCGCGCATGAAAACGCGGTCAAGGTCTTTGACAATTAAATAGCGAGTCGGGTGATTCTGAAATGTAAGCATACCCTTTCGTCTTTGG
>NZ_JAKZKW010000016.1:74655-89197 GCF_022808695.1 Fundidesulfovibrio soli | reverse complement strand
CCGGCTCGCGGTGTCAACGACTTATTTCGTTGACGCTCAATCTTCAGTTTTCAATCCCGCCGCAGCACTCGGCTCCGTCGGGCGAGGCGGCAACCTATTGGCTTCCGGCCCCCGCGTCAACAACTTTCTGCGAAGTTTTTGACACGTCCCTCAGCGGCCCGGGGTCTCCCCCTTCCCGCAGCGGGCCGAACTTCCTACCGAAGCCCGGTCGCCGTGTCAACCGCCAATCGCGTCCCGTTGTCAATTTTCTCAACCCGCCCCGGCGACCATCCCGCTGCACATTGCGTTATATTCCAAACGCTTGCTTGCGCAGCTGTCGGCCCTTTCGTCAGGCGGAAGGGCGTTCTAGGGACTCCCGGCCCAAAGGTCAACCCTTATTTTCGGAATCGCAGGAATTTTCCATCACTGGCCGCTTCCGCCGCTGCTTCCTGGTGCGCTTGGGGTCGTCCCAGGCACCCGGCACATGGTGCAACCGCTCGGGATCAGGCACAAAAAGGCCGGCCTTGCCGCGAAGCTCCACCACACCCTCGCGCGAGAGGCTGTTGAGCAGCGAGGAGAGCGTCTGGCGCGTGGTGCCGAGAACACCGGCCAACTGTTCGGTGGTGAGCTGCAGGTCGAGCAGCACGCCGCCCCCGGGCTGGGGCTCGCCGCGCGCGGCCTCCACGGAGAGCAGCTCCAGCAGCCGCCTGCCCACCTTCTTGAAGGCCAGGCTGTCGATGATGGTGATGGAGCGCCCCAGCAGCGCGCCCAGCACCCGGATCATGGTGGTGTACAGCCCGGGGAAGGCCTCCATCCGGCTGCGGAACACCTCGGCAGGGGCCACGAGGATCTCCGCATCCTCGATGGCCTGCACGAAAGCCCGGGTGTGCGTGCTGTATATGTCGCCCGGGCCGAGCACGGCCAGGCAGAACTCCTTGTCCTCGTAGGCCAGGTACACGCGCACCCGCCCCGTGCGGACCACGAACACGAGGTTCTCTTCGGACAGGGGATCGAACAGCACGGCCTTGCGCTTGTACCTGCGCGGGCGCAGCTCCTTGCGCAGCGCCTGGTAGCCGGGCTTCTCCAGCTCCTCCAGGAGCGACACGGACGTTACCTTCATGCTCCCCCCAACGGAATCAGGTGAACAGGGCGGCCTCCACGGCGAGGCAGGCGGCGTCGACGGCCGCCCGCTCCGGCAGCCCAAGCACGGAGCCGTCCCAGAGCTGGCGCGCGGCGAGCCCTTCCAGCGGCGGCAGGCACGCCGCCAGGGGAGGCAAACACTCCAGCGGGGGCAGCTGCGGCGCGGCGGAACAGCGGTTGAGCACCAGGGCCTGCCGCGCGAGCCCCAGCTCCCGGGCCATTCTGGCCGCTTCAGCCGCCGTGCGCAAGGAGCGCAGGCTTGGTTCGCTGACCACAACCAGGCCGTCCACATCGGCGACGGTGCCGCGACCCAGATGCTCCACCCCGGCCTCCAGGTCCACCAGGACCACCTCCCCCCGCCCCGAGATCATGGAGGCCAGCACGGCCTTGAGCAGCGCGTTGGCCGCGCAGGCGCAGCCCCCGCCGCCAGCGTCCACCCCGCCCATGACCAGCAGCCTGCGGCGGCCCTGGCCGGGCGCTCGGGGCAGCTCCACGCTGAGCCCCTCCGGCAGGTCGTCCACGAAGGGCGTCAGGGACATGATGCCCGAGCCGATGCGCTCCCGCACGATGTCCTCACGCGCGGCCAGGGGCGCCGGCACGGCCTCCGGGGGCAGCCCGCAGGCCGCCCCCAGAGAGAGGGACGTGTCGGCGTCCACCAGCCAGACGTCCAGCCCCCGGCGGGAGAGATGGTCCCCCATCCAGGCGCAGAGCGAGGTCTTTCCGACCCCGCCCTTTCCGGCGAATGCGAGCTTCATCCCGCCCCCTACGCGCTCAGGCCCAGGCCGGTGCGCCTGGCCGCGATGATGGCGTCCAGGGCTTTCGCCGCCTTGATCGGGTCCGGCTCCACCAGGAAGCTCGCGCCCACCAGAGCGTTCAGGCCGGAGGTGGCCAGCTCCGTGACCATCGGGCTCCCCAGGATGTTGGGCGGCAGGCCCAGGTGCGTCGGGATGCCGCTGGCCACGGCGTAGAGCCCGATGGCGGCGGCCTTTTCGGAGTACCACTCGGGCGCGCTGGCCACCACGGGCAGCTTGTCAATGTCCACGCCCAGGGCGTCGGCCAGCCGGGCGGCCAGTTGCAGGATGCGGGAGTTGTCCACGCAGCTGCCCACGTGCAGCACCGGCGGGATGCCAAGCGCCCTGCAGACGCCCGCCAGCCCTTCGCCAGCCTGGGACGCCGCCTCCGGCACCATGAGCCCGGCCTTGCCCATGGCCACCGTGGCGCAGCCCGTGACCACCACCAGCACGTTGCGCTTGATGAGCTCCTTGGCCACGTTCACGAGCACGTAGTCGTGCTTGAGCTTGGGGTTGTTGCAGCCCACGATGCCTACCAGGCCGCGCACGGCCCCGGATCTCACGGCCTCCAGCAGAGGGTCCAGGCTGCCGCCCAGCAGTTCCAGGATGGCCTCGTTGGAGAAGCCGGTCATCAGTGAGACCTGCTCCCCGGGAATCTGCACCCGGGCCGGGTCGCGCCGGGCGAAGGCCTCCACGGCCTGCCCGACCACCTCCATGGCTTTCTCCCTGGAGTTCTGCGGGGTGAAGCGCACGTGCTGCCCGCCGGGGAATTTGGCCTTGTCCGAGGTGGAGACGAAGCGCGTGTGGTAACAGGAGGCGATGGCCGTCAGGCTGGGCATGATGCACTGGTAATCCGCCACGACCATCTCCACCGCGCCGGTGACCAGGGCCAGCTCGGTCATCAGGTGGTTGCCCGCCATGGGCACGCCCTGGCGCATGAGCAGCTCGTTGCCGGTGCAGCACAGGCCCGCCACGTTGATGCCCGCGGCCCCCAGGGCGCGGGCCTTGGCGAGCATCTCCGGGCTGCGGGCCGCCGCCAGGATCATCTCGGAGACGATGGGGCTGTGCCCATGCACCAGGATGTTCACCTGGTCCTTGCGCAGCACACCCAGGTTGACGCTGGAGGTCGCGGGTTTGGGCGTGCCGAAGAGAATGTCGGACACCTCCGTGCCGATCATGGAGCCGCCCCAGCCGTCGGCCAGGGCGGTGCGCATGCTGTGCATGCAGATGGAGGCGGGGTCGCAGTCCACGCCCATGTGGGTGCGGTGGAGCATCTCCACCGGTTCGCGGTCGATGCCGCGCGGGGTGAGCTCCAGGCGGTCCCACAGTTCGCGCCGGGCCTTGGGCGCGCGCTTGATGAAGCTCAGCGCCGGGCGGCGGAAGCCGTAATCGCTATAGAGAGCGTCCGCCAACAGCTTGGCCATGCCCTGGGGGTCGAGATCCGCCGGGTCCAGCCCCAGCTCGCGGCAGATGCGCTCCAGCTTGGCGGCGTCGCGCACCTTATAGTCCGGAGCGTGGCCCGCGCCCACCTCGGCCAGGACCTCCAGCAGGTCGCGCCCGTGGTCGGAGTGGGAGGCGGCCCCGGCGGCGATGAAACGGCCGAAGTTACGGGCCACGGTGAGGTCGGCGTCCGCGCCGCAGACGCCGTTCTTTTTCTTGGCCCCGTCGGCCACAATGCGGCAGGGGCCCATCACGCATTTCTGGCAGCTCAGGCCCTGCTCGCAAAGCACGCAGTGACTCTTCTGCTTCTCCAGGCGGTCCCAGACGGTTTCCAAGCCCTCGGCGGCGGCCTTTTCCAGCATTGCGCGCGCGTCGTCCCACAGGGAGAGTTCCTCCAAGGGCCTCGCGGGTTGTTTAGCCATGTGTTTACTCCTCAATGCGCTTTACGGGTTCCGCCGCAGGGCTCTGCGACCATGCCCCCATACCCGCGCGCTCCGAACCAGGGCTGTCGGGGTGCCGACACCTGGCCGGATTTTCATTCCAGCACTCTAACGGAGTGCATATTATTTATTGATATCGACAAGATAACACCGCAATGCGTACCGGAACACAGCTCCGGGAGGCGGCCCCCATACATAAGGCACCTTCCCGGCTTGTACAGGCGAGGTGCCCACCCTGCCCGCAGTTGCGCCCCGAAGCGTTGATGGCGTGCCGCACAACCTTCTTTCGGCCGGGCCACGCCCCGAGGACGCTGTTGTCCTTTTATGGGGGGAGGTGTAGATTCAACGCCCGGATGCCCCTGTGAATCCAGAGCCCTACGGTCTGATTCCGGCGCTCACGGGCGGCGGGAGCGCCACAGCGCGCACCCGGACACACTCTGCATGGAACGCGCGTGAGGAACGCCATGGATCTACCGGACGACGACATCACGGGCCGCTTCATCCAGGAGGCCCGGGAGCATCTTGCCGCCATCGAGGCCAGGCTCCCGTCCGCCGGTCAGCCTGGGACGGCTGCCGGAGAAGAGTTTTTCGGCCCGATGATCCGCGCCGTCCACTCCATCAAGGCTGGCGCGGGGATCGCGGGCCTGAGGCACGTCCGGGACCTGGCGCGCATGCTGGAGATTCTGCTGCGCATGATCCTCGGCCGGCAGCTTGCGCCCGGCGAGGCCGTCCCGGCCATGCTCGGCGGGGCCGGTCAACTCCGCACCCTGCTGGGCCAGGGCGGGGATGGCGAGGGCGCGGATGGCGAGGCCGGCGACGTTTCCGCCACCCTTGACGCGCTCTCCGCCCTGGCCATCAGCCGTTTTCCCAAGGAGAGCCAGGCCAGGCTGGAGGCCTGGGTCGAGATTCCCCTGCCCGGCGGCTCCTGTTTCAGCCTGCCCCTGCTGGGCATCGAGCAGGCCCTGCAGGGCGGCAAGTTCCTCTACCTGGTGGAGTACGACCTCACCCGCGACGTGCAGGCCCGGGGCAAAAGCCCCCTGGACGTGATCGCGGCCATGGAATCAAGCGGCATCATCCTGGACTGCCGCGAGGTCCGGGAGCCACAGCAGGACCCGGACAGCCCCCCGCCCGGCCGCATCCCCTTCTTTCTGCTCTACGCCACCGTCGTGGAGCCTGACGTGGTGAGCTACCTGTTCGCGCTGGACTCCTCCCGCATCACCCAGATCGGCCCCGAATCCCTGGCCGCACCAACGCCAGACGCCCCGGCCGCCTTCGCCGCATTCCCGGTGGAGCCCGCCGCCTCCGCCGAGGAGTTGGCCGCCCTGCGCGGCGAGGTCCTGGCGGCCCTGAATGCGAAGGTTCCGCTGATCCTGGAATTGGGCCAGGGGGGCGCCCTGGCCACGGCAGTGGTCCAGTTCCTGTGCGCCGCGCACCGCGGCGCCCTGGCCCGGGGGCTCGATTTCGCCCTGCGCGGGGCGGACGCCCCGGCCCACCAGGCCCGCCTGAAGCTGCTGGGCTTCCCTGCCGCGCCCGCGCCCTTCTGTCCTGCTGGGGCCTGCCCGTTGTGCGGGGATGGGTGCCCCGCGTGACCGCCCAGCCCTCCGCCAACGAACTCTTCCAGGAAGAGGCGCGCGAACTGCTCCAAGAGCTGGACGCCGCCCTGCTGGACCTGGACCCGGCCAGCGGCGAGGCCGTCAACCGGGTGTTCCGGGCCCTGCATTCGCTCAAGGGCGCCTGCGACATGTTCGGGCTTGAGGCCGCCGTGTGCCTGCTCCACGCCGTGGAATCCCTGTGGGACAGGGTCCGCATGGGCCAGATCCCAGCCTCCGGCCCCCTGCTGGACCAGACGTTCGCCGTGAAGGACCGGCTGGAGCCCGTGGCCCTGGCCGGAACCGACATCGACCCGGACCACGGGCTGCTGGAGGCCATCGTCGGCTTCGAGCCCGGCCGCCCCGCAGACCAGCCCGCGCCCGAGTCCCCGGAGCAGGCCCTTCGGTCCGAGCCCGCCGGTGAAACGCGCGGCTACCGCATCCAGTTGGCTCCCTCCGACCCGGAGCACCTTCGGCACTCCGAGCCCGCGCTGCTTCTGGAGGAGTTGGAAGCCCTCGGCTCCCTGAGAGTGCAAGCCGACGTCTCCGCCGTGCCGCCCCTTGAGGACCTGGACCCGAGCCGCTGCCACCTGCGCTGGGAAGCCACCCTCGAGACGGACCAGGGCCCGGACGCCGTGAAGGACGTGTTTCTGTTCCTGAACAACGCCTCGGACGCGCGCGTGGAGGAGCTCCAGGCCCGACGGCCCGATGCTCCCGCTCCGGTTGATCGGGAGGTGGCCGTAAGCCCCGCGGAGCAGGCTCCGCAGGCCGCTCCAAAGGCGTCGGCCGCCGAGCCCCCCAAGGCGCCCGCGGCCCGACCCAAGGAGCCCGCCCAGAGCCTGCGCGTGGAGGCCGCCAAGCTGGACAACCTGGTGAACCTGGTGGGCGAGCTGGTCATCGCCCAGGCACGGCTGACGCAGCTGGCGGCCGGGCAGACCGACTCCGCGCTCACCGGCGTGGCGGAAGAGATCGAGCGCCTGGTCGGCGAGCTGCGCGACAACACCCTGGGCATCCGCATGCTGCCCATCGGCACCACCTTCAGCCGCTTCCGCAGGCTGGTGCGCGACCTTTCCGCCGAGTTGGGCAAGGAGATCGACCTGGAGGCCGAGGGCGGCGAGACCGAACTGGACAAGACCGTCATCGAGCAGTTGGGCGACCCCCTGGTACACCTGCTGCGCAACTCCATCGACCACGGCATCGAACCCGCCGGGGAGCGCCTGGCGGCGGGCAAGCCCGCGCGCGGTCGCATCCGGCTCTGCGCCCGGCAGGCCGGGGGCACGGTGTTCATCCGCATCGAGGACGACGGCCGGGGCCTCAACGTGGAGCGCATCCGCCAGAAGGCCCAGGAGAGGGGCCTCGTCCCGCCCGACGCCCGCCTGAGCGACCAGGAGTGCTTCCAGCTCATCTTCGCCCCGGGCTTCTCCACGGCGCAACAGGTCACCAGCGTGTCGGGGCGGGGCGTGGGCATGGACGTGGTCAAGCGGGCCATAGAATCCCTGCGCGGCAAGCTCGACATCGACAGCCCGCCCGGCAAGGGCACCGCCATCACCATCCAGCTGCCCCTGACCCTGGCCATCATCGACGGCCTGCAGGTGCGGGCGGGAGGGGAGTTCTACATCATCCCCCTGGCCCTGGTGGAGGAGTGCGTGGAGCTGGCCGCCGAACCGCAAGCCCGGGGCAGGACCATCAGCCTGCGCGGCGAGACGGTGCCCTACGTGCGCCTGCGCGAGACGTTCAGGCTTCCCGGCGGCCCCCCGGCCGTGGAGCAGGTCGTTGTCACCAGGCACGAACACGGGCGCACCGGCATCGCGGTGGACGACGTGGTGGGCCAGCAGCAGACCGTGATCAAGAACCTGGGACGCTACCTGGGGCACGTGCCGGGCATCTCGGGGGCCACCATCAACGGCGACGGCTCCATCGCCTTGATTCTGGACGTGGGCCAGCTGATCCACGGGGTGCAGAGGGACTTCGAACAATCCTGGGGAGGCTGACCCCCCGGCCCTGGAGGCGCCATGCCGCAGCCTGACACCTGCCCCCCGGTGGACGTTTCGAACTTTCGGGCCGGGCACGCTGCCTCGTCCCTGATTCTGGCCTTGGCCATCGTGCTGGCGGGCGCGGCCTCGGCGCTGATCCTGCGATCCCTCGAGGAGCAGCGCGCCCAGTTGGAGTTCACCCAGCTCGCCGACAACGTGGCCTACTCCTTCCAGCGCGAGCTGGACACTTACTCCGAGCTGGTGCGCACCATTGAAGGCTTCTTCAACGCCACGGAGAACGTCACCCGGCCCATGTTCTCGGCCTTCTGCCTGGGCGCGGCCACGGGCCTGCACAGCATCCAGGCCATGGACTTCGTGCCCCGCGTGCCCCATGCCCAGCGCGCCGCATTCGAGGAGCGCATCCGCGCCGAGGGCCTGCCGGATTTCGCCATCACGGAGCGCTCGCCAGAGGGGGCGGTGATCCCCGCCGGAGTTCGCGACTTCTACTATCCTGTGACCTACGTGGAGCCGCAGGAACCCAACCGGGCGGCCTTGGGTTTCGACCTCGGCTCCTCCCGGGTCCGCGCGGAGGCGTTATTCAGAGCCCTGCGCACAGGCCAGACCACCACCAGCGGGCGGGTGCCCCTGGCCATCGACAAGGCCAACACCAACGGGGTGCTGGTGTTCATTCCCATATTCACCCGCAACGCCCCGCAGGACACCCCCGAACAGCGCGAGGCCGCCCTGAAGGGCTTCGCCGTGGGCGTATACCGCACAGCCGACCTGATGCTGCCCACCCTGGCTCATTTCCCCCTGGCGGGAGTGCATGTGACTCTTCTGGACGCCACCCGCACCGAACAGCCCGAGGAGATATTCTCTCAAGGAGGAGCCGTGCCGCCCTGCCGCGACACTGCCGCCTTCAACCTCGCCTGCCTGGAAAAGACCCTGCCCATCGCCATGCCCGGCCGGGAATGGCGGCTGCGGCTGCACGCCGGGCCCCAATACCTGGCGGCCTACGCCACCCTGCGGCCCTGGTACGCCCTGGGGGCCTCCGTGGCCATCGCCCTGCTCTGGCTCTATACTGCCTCCAGGAACCGCAAGCTGTTGACCCTGGCCCAGGCCCACGCCGAGGAGCGCGCCGCCACGGCCCTGCTCCTTGGCCAGCAGCTGGACAAGGCCGCCCAGGCCGAACAGCAGACCCGCGAAAACGAGGAGCGCCTGCGGGTTATCCTCTCCGGCATCAGGGCCGCCACCTTCACCTTGAGCCCGGACGGGTTCGCCATCCTGCACATGAACGAGGTGGCCGAGGAGTTGTTCGACATCCGCCATGCGGACTGGATCGGCCGCAACTACCGCGACCTGCTGGGCCGCAACCTGCGCACCCTGGACGACTCCGGCCCGATGAATCCCGGCGGACAGGACCGGCCCACGATGGCCAGCGGGGAATTCGTGCTGCAGCGCCCGGACGGCCGCCTGATCCCCGTGGCCCGCACCATCCTCTCCACCACGGTGGGCGCCAGGCGCTACATTTTCGAGGTGCTCTTCGACATCAGCGAGAAAAAGGCCCTGGAGCGCCGCCTGGGCCTGGCCCAGAAGCTCGAATCCATCGGCCAGCTGGCCTCGGGCATCGCCCACGAGATCAACACGCCCATCCAGTATATCGGCGGCAACCTGGGCTTTCTGCAGGACGCCTGCGCCAGCATCTCCGCAGTGCTGGAGCGCTACAGGGCCTGCGCCGGGGCCTTGGCCGCCCTGGCCCCCCAGAGCCAGGAGCTGTCCGCCCTGCGCTCGGAAATGGAGAAGTACCAGTTCGACGACCTCCTGGCCGAGCTTCCCGGCTCCATCGCGGACTCCATCTCCGGGGTGGAGCGGGTGGCGGCGATCGTGGGCGCCATGAAGCGCTTCTCCCACCCGGACGCCGGAGGCGGCCGGTTTGTGGACGTGAACAAGGCCATCGAGTCCACCCTGACCATCACCCGCAATGAATGGAAGTACACCGCCGAAATGCGCGCCGAGCTCGCGCCGGACCTTCCGCTGGTGTTCTGCTCGCCAGGCGACTTCAACCAGGTGATCCTCAACATCGTGGTCAACGCGGCCCACGCCGTGGCCGAGAAGCAACAGGGCCGCCAGGACAAGGGGCTCATCACCGTGCGCACCGAGTCCGAGCCGGGCTACGTGCACATCAGCATCGCCGATTCGGGGGTGGGCATCCCGCCGGAGAACATGCAGCGCATCTTCGACCCGTTCTTCACCACCAAGGAGGTGGGCAAGGGCACCGGGCAGGGCCTGGCCATCGTGCACGCCGTGGTGGAAAGGCACGGCGGCTCCCTCTGCGTGGACTCCACCCTGGGCCAGGGCACCACCTTCCACATCCGGTTCCCGCAGGGGCAGGAGGGCGAGGAATGAAGAGAAACATCATCTTCGTTGATGACGACCCGCAGCTGCTCAAGTCTTTGAGCAGGATGCTCTGGTCCTACAGGGGCAGATGGGAGATGAGCTTCGTTGAATCCGGCGCCCAGGCCCTGGAAGCGCTCGACCGGCAGCGATTCGACGTCGTGGTGGCGGACATGCGAATGCCCGGCATGGACGGGCAACAGCTTCTCTCCCATGTGCGCACGCAATATCCCTGGATCCTGCGCGTGATCCTCTCCGGCGACTCCGACCGCGAATCCATCATGCGGGCCGTGCCCGTCTCGCACCAGTTCCTGACCAAGCCGGTCACGGCGGAGCTGCTGGCCGGCGTGATCGAACGCGGGTGCGGCCTGCGGGACATGGTTCTCTCGCAGGAGATACGCACGATCATCGGCGGCATCGACACCCTCCCGGCGCTGCCCGAAGTCTACCACCGCCTTCTGGAAGAGCTGGACAAGGACTCCACCGGGACGGAAGCCCTGGCCTCGATCATCGGCAAGGACATTGCCCTCAGCGCCGACGTGCTCAAGCTGGTGAACTCGTCGTTCTTCTCGCCGAGAATGCACGTGAGCAGCGTGGCGCAGGCCGTCACGCTGCTGGGCACCGAGACCATCAAGGGCCTTGTGCTGGGCGTGCAGCTCTTCAAAACCTTCGACACGACAAAATTCCCGAATTTCCGGTTCGACACACTCTGGGGGCACTGCCTGCAGACCGCACGCCTGGCCCGGCTCATCGCCGAACTGGAGGACCAGTCCCCCGCCATCCAGGACGACTGCTTCATCGCGGGCCTGCTGCACGACCTGGGTAAGTTCGTGCTGGCCCAGTACCTGCCCCTGCGATACGGGCGCACCGTGGCCCTCTCCAGGGAAGACAACGCCTCCATCTGCGAGGCGGAGCAGCGCTGCCTCTCCACCACCCACGCCCAGGCGGGAGCATACCTGCTTGGCCTGTGGGGCATCGCCGACAACGTCATCGAGGCCGTGGCCTTCCATCACGAGCCCGCGCGGTGCTGCGCGCCGGGCTTCGGGCCGCTCACTGCCGTGCACGCGGCCAACGCCATACAGCATGACCTGGTGCGCCTGAGCCCCAATTTCGCCGAACATCCCATGGACATGGATTACATCGCCGGTCACGGCCTGGCAGAACGAATCCCCTTCTGGCGGGAGCGCTGCCGCGAAGCCCTGGAGCAGGCCGGGGAGTAGCGCCCTGGCCGCGCCCGCATGCCCGGCAGGGGCCAAGCCAAATAAAAAAGGGGAGTGGACCTGCCACACCCCTTGAAGGACATGCAAAACAGGCGGCAGTTACAGCGCCGCGTCCAGCACCATGTTGTCGCGGTGCACGGCCTCCTGGTAGGGGGCCTGGCCCAGCACCTGCTCGATCTTGCCGGATTTGAGCCCCATGATCTTCTTGAGCTCCTCGCTGTCGTAGTTCACCAGGCCCACGCCCACGGTCTGGCCCTGGAAGTCCAGGATGCGCACGGAGGAGCCCTTCTCGAACTCGCCCTCCACGCGCACGATGCCCGCGGGCAGCAGGCTCTTGCCGCCCTGGCGCAGGGCCTGGGCCGCGCCCTGGTCGATCCACAGGCTGCCGCGCGGATCAGAGGTGTAGGCCAGCCAGTACTTGCGCTTGGAGATGGGCCGCGCCTCGGCCGGGATCCAGGTGCCCAGGTCCTCCCCGGCGAACACGCGGCTCAGGCGGTCGGGTTCGCGGCCGGAGACGATGAGCGTGGGCACGCCCAGCTGGGCCACGCGCTTGGCCGCCAGCAGCTTGGAGTGCATGCCCCCGGTGCCGCTCACGGTCTTGCCTTTGCACATGGTGTCGAGGTCGAGCGAGCCGATGCCGTCCAGGCAGGTGTGGCAGACAGCTCCCGGGTTTTCGGCCGGGTTCTGCGAGAACACGCCCTTGGCCGAGGTCAGGTTGACGAACAGGTCGGCTTCCACGACTCCCACCAGCAGGGAGGAGAGGCAGTCGTTGTCGCCGTAGACCAGCTCCTGCACGGCCACGGTGTCGTTCTCGTTGACCACCGGGATGCAGCGCCAGCCCCAGAGGGTGCGCAGGGTGTTTCGCACGTTGAGGTAGCGCTCCCTGCCCTCCAGGTCGTCGCGGGTGAGCAGCAGCTGCGCGGAGACGATGCCGTACACGCCGAAAGCCTCGTCGTAGGCGTGCATCAGGCGGCTCTGGCCCACGGCCGAGGCGGCCTGCCTGTCGGGCAGCTCGTCCAGGGCGGCCTGGCGGATCACGCCGCGCCCGGCGGCCACCGCGCCGCTGGTCACCAGCAGGATGTCCTTGCCCTGGCGGTGCAGCTCGGCCATGTCCTTGGCCAGGCTCTGCACCACGCTCATGTCCACTCCCATGCCGGTGGTGAGCACGGCGCTCCCGACCTTGACCACAACGCGCCTGGCCTTTTTCAAGGCCTCCATCTTGCTGTTTTTCCAGTCGTTCATTGCTTCCTACGATCCGATATCCATGAGCTTGCCCACGTTGACTTCAGGGGGGCGGCGCAGCTTCGGCGAAGGCCGCAGGCCCAGGGCCGCCTGCCGCTCGGGGAAGGTTCCCATGCGGCTGCCCCGGGTCATGGCTTCGTCCTGCAGGATGAGGTTGTGCACCTTGTCCAGCAGGGGCAGCCTGGAATCTTCGCTCGGCGGGCTGGTGAAGCCCCACTCCTGCTGCATGGCGCAGCCCCCTTTCGACGCGGCCCTTTGGGCTTGCCCGCGCCACGGGGACTCTAGCCTTTTTCCCGGCAATTGACTACCTACTCCTCGCCAGGCGCGAAGGCCCAGACAAGCGGCCCCGCCGGGCGGAGGCCTCACGCATGGGTTTCTTCTTTTCCGGCTCCCGCGCCCCCAAGCTGCCCGTCTGCCCCTCCTGCGGCGGCAGGCTCACGCCCTGCAAGCTCTGAACGCAGGCAGCCGTTCGCTGCAGGTCCTGCGGCAAAGCCTATCCCCTGACGGACTTCAAGGACATGATCGACGACGACTGGGAGGAGTTCTACGCCCGCTTCCCCATGGACAGGCTGTGATCGTGCGACGGGGCTATCTCTGGTCCGGCAGGATGCGGCGCGCCCCGATGTAGGTGCGCATCCAGTAGCGCTCGTAGAGGCTCTCCTCCCGCACCTTGGCCCCGGGGGTGGGGCTGTGGATGAAGAGCCCCCGGCCCGTGTACACGCCGACGTGCAGGCCCCAGCGCTTGCGCGTGACGTTGAAGAAGAGCAGGTCGCCCGGCTGCAGGTTCTCGCGCTCCACGGGGCGTCCCACCCGGAGCTGGTCCTCTGTGCGCCTGGGCAGGGAATAACCGTGGACGCCGTAGCACCACTGCACCAGCCCGGAGCAGTCGAAGCCCATTCGCGGGTTGTCCCCGCCGCTTCTGTAGGGCACGCCGATCTGCTGGCGCACGGTCTCCGTCACGGGGGCCTTGGGGCGGGGGGGCTTGTCCGGCACCACGGGGACCACCTCGCCGCACCCGGCCAGGGCCAGCAGCAGCAGCAGCGAAAGAGGCGACCACGCGCGACGTCCCGGCTTCATGGCCGCTGGTATAGTGCCGCGAGCCCCGCCCCGCAAGGGACAACCCGCGCCGGGCATGACCAAATTGCAATGCGCCGCCCGGCTTTTCCGTCCACGCGCCGATGGACAGCCGCCCCGGCCTGGGACATAATCACCTCATGAGCATCCGCTGCGCCACCCGGGCGCTTCTGCTTGGTCTGTGCTTCCTTGCCGCCCCGCATCTGGCTGCGGCGCAGCAGGCCGTCTGGCTGCCCCTGGAGGAAAGGCTGGCCCGCGAGGGCATCCCCCGCGCCGGGCTGGACGCCTGGTTCGCCTCCCCGGAGATGGTCTTCGACCCCTCGATCATGGCCCACAAGGTGGACCGCATGGTCCGCAAACAGTTCGAGCCCCAGCCGCCCCCAAGCAAAAAGAACCTGCAGCAGAGCAGCTACGGCTACTACCTGCGGCCCTGGGTCCTGGCCTGGGCCAACGACTACGCCGTGGCCAACCAGGCCTCGCTCGACAAGGCCGAGGCACGCTACGGCGTCCCGCGCGACATCATCATCGCCCTGCTTCTGGTGGAGACCAAACTGGGGACATACCTCGGCAAGGACAAGGCCCTCCAGGTGCTGGCCAGCATGGCCGCCAGCAACTCCCTGGAAGCCATACGCCCCTACCTCAAAACGGTGGGCGCCAGCCAGGAGCGCGCCGAATACGCCAACGCCAGCGCCAGGGACAGGGCTGAGTGGGCCTACCAGGAGCTCAAGGCGCTCATCCTGCACACCCAGGCCACGGGCGTGAACCCGCTGGACGTGCCCGGCTCCATCTACGGGGCCATCGGCATCTGCCAGTTCATGCCCACCAACGTCCTGAAATTCGGCGTGGACGGCGACGGCGACGGCAAGGTGGACCTCTTCCGCCCGCAGGACGCCATCCCCAGCGTGGCCAACTACCTGGTGGGCCACGGCTGGAAGCCCGGCCTGGGATACGACGCCCAGCGCACGGTCATCTACGCCTACAACCACTCCGACCTCTACTCCCTTGCCGTGATGACCGTGGCCGAGAAGCTGCGCCAGAGCAGGCAGGGGGGCTAGCGACACCACCCCGCCGGGGACGGGTGGGGAAAGCCGAGAAAGACCGGACACGTTGGGGAAGGACGGGGAAGGCCCTGGACGTTCGCCACGGCTCAGACGCAGTGAGCCGCGGCGGGTCCGGTCGGGGCCCCTCCAGGGCCGAACTGGTCGATGTTCTTCAAATACAGCGGGCAGTACGGCCCTGGAGGGGCCTCGACCGGAGCCT
>NZ_JAKZKW010000016.1:69878-74645 GCF_022808695.1 Fundidesulfovibrio soli | reverse complement strand
CGGGGGGGGCCCCCCCCTGGGCCGACGGGGGGGTTGTCCTACAATAACGGGGGGCTGTCCGCCCGGGGGGGGGCCTCGACCGGAGCCTAGATCCACAGGAGGCCTCCGGCGGGCAAAGGGTCTTCGACCCTCTGGACTCCCGAAATCATTCCCCCCTCTGGGCTTCCGAAATCCCGCGGACCGGCCTCTCACGGCGGCAAGAGCATAATCCGCGGGGCCTGGCCCGAATGAGTGCCGCCCTCAGCGGCACTGCAAGCCCTTCTCCAGTTCCCCCGCGCTCATGGGCACGATGATGATGTCGCCCAGCTTGACCGCAAGCTCGGCCTTGGCCGCCTGGGCCTCGTCCGGGGTGGTGCGCCAGCCCGCCACCAGCTGCCACAACCGCCTGCCATCCTTCTCAAAGGACCGTACGCAGGCCTTCACTCCCTGCTCCCTGACCAGCACAGCCATCCACATGGCCCTGGCCTGCTCCGAGAAGCTCCCCGCGATCAGCACGTAGACGCGCCTGTCCGCCGCAAGGCCGGTGGTCTTGCCGGTGCGCGCCGGGTCCGGCTTGGCCGCTTCCTGCCGGACCGGCTCCTGCTTTGCGGGCTCGGGTTTGGCGGGCTCGGCCTTGGGGGCCTGCTTCTGCGTCGTGGAGGTGGCCTGTCGCGTTGCCGGTGTCGAAGGTTCGCCCTTGGCTGGCTGCTTTTGCCCCTGGCGTTCAGGTTCGGGAGTGGCCTGCGATATTCCAGGCGCCGCAGGCTCCGGCTTGGAAGATTGTTTCTGGGCCTGGCGCCCGGGGTCCGGGGCGGCCTGCGTCGGCACGGCTGGGGCAGGCTCCGCCTTGGGGGCCTGTTTTTGCCCCGCCGCAGCGGGCGCAGGCGCGGTCTGCGGTACAGCCGGATTCTCGGGTGCGGCCTTGGCGGACTGCTTCGGGACCGGCCCCGCCTCGGCGGGCCTTGCTGGCTCTGGTTTGACAGCGTCCGGTTTGGCCGCATCGGGTCTGGCTGCGTCCTTCTTGCCGCCCTTCTTGCCGTCGGCGATGCCGGCCCTCTTGTCCTTGGCCGGGGCAGGCTCGGGCGCGGGCGGAGCCTTGACCGGCTCCGGGGCCTGCACGACCTGGAAACTCGAGGAGGCCAGTTCCACGTCGTCGGAGAAAATCTTCATCTCCCAAGGCCCGGGCGCGACCTCCCAGCCGAAGGCGAACTCCCAGGCGGCCTGCACGGGCTGGCCCGGCCCGGCGGCCAGCAGCCAGACGTCCTCGCCGGGAGCCCCCTCGGGGGCTGGCCGCTTAAGCCGCACCGTGAGCACGCGGGGCTCGGTCCCTTCCAGCCTGAACTCGATGCCGAAGCGCACCCCGGGAGCCCCGGCGATCTCCGGCCCCGGCCGTCTGGAGCCGAAGTCGCCGCTGAAGAGCACCGTGGCGGCTGGCTTGGCGGCCGCTTGCCCGGCCTGTTGCGCCGCGCGGGCGCTGCCCGCCGGAAGAACGATGGTCCATACGAAGAAGAAGGCCGAGACGGCCAGGGAAGGAAGAATCCGCCGGAGAAAAGGGATCACGCCGGAATTCCGGCGGCGAGGCTCAGGCGCGACGGGACGCACGGATCTGCGCCTCCGGGGTGGGGGCGGCCGGGAAGACGCACCGGCCCACGGGCACTAGAGCACCTCCCGCGCCATCCAGATCACCCGGCCGAGCACGCGGACGTTGGCGTCCTCGGTGAGCGTGACCTCCAGAGGCGGGTAGAACTGCCGGTTGTCGCTGACCAGCACGAGCTGCCCGGGCTTCTTGTCCAGCCGCTTGACCACGATCTCCTCGTCGATGCCAACGGCGTAGATCTTCCCGGTGTAGATTTCGGTCTGGGAGAGGTCGATGAGCACCACGTCCTCGTCGCGCAGGGTGGGCTCCATGGAGTCGCCGGAGACGCGCATAAGGCGCATCTGGCTGATCTGGCCCTTGCGCTTGAGCCAGGCGTGGCGGAACGCGTAGTAGGTCTCGATGGCCTCGTCCACCACCAGGCTGCCGCCCCCCGCGGAGAGGCGGGCGCGCACCTTGGGCACGTAGGAAAACTCCTCGGAGTGGGCCCCGGAGTTCCTGCTGCCCCGGAAGTCCGGCCCGGAGTCCTGCCCGGCGATGTACATGGCCCCCATGCCCGACTCCAGCCACTGGGGGTTGAGGCCGTACTTCCGGCACAGATAGAGGTACCAGTCCGCCGGGATGTGCGAACGCTTCTTGGCGTCGGTCACGGCCTGGCGGCCGATGCCCAGCACCCGCGCCAGCTCCGACTGGGACTTGATCCCCGTGGCGGACATGATCCTGGCGAGAACGGCTTCGGCGGAAAAGCCTTTGACCGGCGGCTGGGGTATGGCTCTTTTCATGATGCTCCCGGCGGCTGAGTTTTTCGTACCCTATGGGACGATTCCACCGTCATGTCAAGCGTGTCTCACCTAGGTAAACCATCACGTACACGCTGAACCCGCTCCAGGCAAAGGATTCAGCCATATCGGGGCGTATCGGGCCTCCACACACCCCCTTCGCCGGGGAATACATCAAGAATAGCATGACACGAATTCGGCCCCTCGACATTATCCTCGGCACGCGACAACAATATCGCACAATGCGTACCACATTCCGCCCCCTCGCCCTGTTCATGGCCTGCCTGTTGATGAGCGCCTGCCAGACTACGCCCTACAGCCAGAAATCCCAGCTGAACCTGGTCAGCCGGGAGGACGAACTGGCCATGGGCAAGGGGGCCTCCCAGCGCTACCTCTCCACCGTGCGGACCTGCCGTGACCGCGACGTGGCCAAGCGGATCAAGCGCATCGGCAACGCCATCGCCCAACAGGCCGGGGTGCCCGACGCCAACTGGCAGTTCCACTGCGTGGAGAACGGGCAGTTCCAGGCCTTCTGCTTCCCCGGAGGGATCATCGTGCTCTACTCCGGCGTGGCGGACGCCTGCGAAACCGACGACCAACTGGCCGCAATCATCGGGCACGAGGCCGGGCACGCCATCGCCCGGCACACGGCCAAGCTGCTCAGCAAAAAGGCTGTGTCCGACGTCATCGCCATCAGCCTGGGTTCGGCCATGGCCGCCGGGAACGGAGCCGCCGCGCAAGGCAACGCTGACGGCCTCTCCGCCCTGGCCACGGTGGGGCTGTTGCTGCCCTCCAGCCGGGAGAACGAGTACGAGGCCGACACTTTGGGCATGATCCTCATGGCCAAGGCCGGGTACGACCCAGCCCAGGCCGTTGAGGTCTGGCGGAAACTGGTGGACAAGAACGCCGACCGGCTGGGCAAGAAATCCGAGAAGCTGAGCACCCACCCCACCGACACCAAACGCCTGGAAGCCATCCAGGCCTTCGTGGAGACCGCCCGCTCCCACGCGCCGGGCGCTCAGGCCACGGCCCCCGCGCCCGATCCCGCCTCGACCCAAACTACAGGTTCGCCAGTGGCCGCCCGCTCAGCGTCAGCCGCCCCGGCCCCCGAGCCGGCGCCTGGCTCCCCACACCCACCAGCCGCCCCTTGACCTGCGCCCAGGGTATCGTACCTATATCCTGACGCCCGCCCGCCTATGCCTTGATGCGGCGGGCAAGGATGCGACCCTGACCCGCACCGGGAGGCAGCGCATGACGCTCGGCGAAAGACATCTCCGCGCAGCCGCTGCCGCCGTCCTTTTGATGTTGGCGGCGGCCTGTTCCACCGTGCCCTATACGGGCAGAAGCCAGCTCAATTTCATGAGCCAGAGCGAGGAAACGGCCTTGGGACTGGAGGCCGCCGACAAGGTGCTGCGTACCGAGCGGCCTTCCAGGGATGCGGCGCGCATCGCCCAGGTGCGCCGGGTGGGCGGGGCCATCGCGGCCGTATCCGGCATGGCCGGGGCCAGGTGGGAGTTCTACGTCATCGAGAAGAAGGAGCCCAACGCCTTCTGCCTGCCCGGGGGCATCGTCTTCGTCAACAGCGGGCTCTTCCCCTATGTGAAGAACGACGACCAGCTGGCCGCCGTCATCGGGCACGAGGTGGCGCACGCCCTGGCCCACCACGGAGCCGAGCGCGTGAGCCAGCGCATGGCCGTGGCCCTGCCTGGCGTGGCCGTGGCCACTGTGCTGGGGTCCGAGTCGCCCGCGCTGGGGCAGGCTTTCGCCAGCGTCTACGGCATCGGGGCCAACGTGGGCTATGTGCTTCCCCACAGCCGCCAGCAGGAATCCGAGGCCGACCGCATCGGGCTGATCCTCATGGCCAAGGCCGGGTACGACCCGGACGCGGCCGTGGGCTTCTGGAACAACATGCGCGCGGCCAAGGGCTCCAAGCCGCCCGAGTTCCTCTCCACCCACCCGGCGGACGACAGCCGCATCCAGAACATCATCCGCTTCCTGCCCGAGGCCCGGAGCTACATTCCTGCCAGCGTGCCGCCACCGCCGGACGACGACCCGCCGCCGGGCGTTGACGGGTGATCCGGGGGAGGGGCCTCCGGCGGCCAGGGGGATGATCCCCCTGGACCCCGCAACAGGCGCGGCGGGGGCACTGGCGGCACAGGGGTTTTGTTTCCGGCGCGAGGCGGAATTTCGCCATGCGCCTTTCCCCCCCGATCGAGCGCCTGCGCCCCCCTGGAGCCAGCGGGCAGGACCTGAACACCCCTGGGCTGCCGCCGTCCACCGCGCACGTATCAAACCCGGAACCAGGCCACGCAGTGTGACGAGCGACAAGCTGGAGCCCAAGCCCCCGCAAGCAAACAAAAATTGCCGCGTGCGGCCCGTTCGGGCCGCACGCGGCAATTTTTCTAAATAGGATTC